>NZ_JBQHUP010000027.1:0-34417 GCF_052065175.1 Dysosmobacter sp. HCP28S3_G4
GCGAGCGTTCCGGGCGAAGCCCGGAATGCCGCCGCCTAAGCCTTTTTCTCTTACACCATCAAAAGGCGCATTCTCTTTTTCCTCTCCAGGAAAAAGAGAATGGGGGTTTTGAAGCCGCCGGGCTTTCCCGGCACCCCGTTCCAACGGGAAAAATCCGCTACTCCCCCGGCAGGGGGAATCAATCCACCATCTCTCCGGTGAGCTCCCCATCCATGGTCCCGGTGAGCCGGACCGTCACAAACGTCCCCGCCGGTACCTCTCCGTCGGCGGTGAAGTAAATGCGGCCGTCAATGTCCGGGGACTCCGCGGCGCTGCGGCCGAAGTACATCTGCGCCTGGCCGTCAAAGCCCTCGCACAGCACCTCCCGCTCCGTACCCAGCAGGGAGTCGTTGTAGGCGTCGATGATATCGGACTGCACGTCCACCACCAGCTCCGCACGGCGCTGGGCCTCCTCCGTGTCCACGTGGTCCATCTTCGCCGCCGGGGTGCCGTCCTCCGGGGAGAAGGGGAACACGCCCGCCCGCTCGATCTTCGTCTCCCGCAGGAAATCGCACAGCTCCTCGAAGGCCGCCTCGTCCTCGTAGGGCAGGCCGGTGATGATGCTGGTGCGCAGCACCAGGCCGGGGATGCGGCCCCGCAGCTTCCCCAGCATCTCCGTCAGGGACGCCTTGGTGTCCCGGCGGTTCATGGCCTTCAGGATGGTGTCGTTGCAGTGCTGGATGGGGATGTCCAGATACTTGACGATCTTCGGCTCCTCCGCGATGGTGTCGATCAGCTCGTCGGTGATCTCGTCGGGGTACAGATAGTGGAGACGGATCCAGTGGAAGTTCAGTCTGCACAGCTCTCTCAGCAGCGCCGCCAGCTGATGCTCCCCGTTCAGGTCCGTGCCGTAGCGGGTGATGTCCTGGGCAATGACGATCAGCTCCCGCACCCCGGCGTCCGACAGCTCCCGGGCCTCCTCCAGCAGCTCCGTCATGGGGCGGCTGCGGTATTTGCCCCGGAGGGACGGGATGACGCAGTAGGCGCAGTGGTTGTCACAGCCCTCGGCGATGCGGAGGAAGGCGTACCACGACGGCGTGGACAGGATGCGCTCCCCGCTCTGGTTGGCGGTGTGGATGTTGCCGATGTGGCAGGGCCGCAGCCCCTTGGCCATCACCTCGTCGATGGCCTGGGCGATGTCGCCGTAGCTGCCGGTGCCCAGGATGCCGTCCACCTCCGGCAGCTCCGTCAGCACGTCCTCCTTGTACCGCTGGGCCATGCAGCCGGTGACGAGAATTTTCTTCACCCGGCCCTCTTTTTTCAGTTCCGCCATCTCCAGAATGTTGTCGATGGCCTCCTCACAGGCCGACGCCAGAAAACCGCAGGTGTTCACCACCACCACGTCGGCCCCGTCCGGGTCCGCCTGGATGGCATGGCCCGCCGCCTGGACGGACGCCATCATCTGTTCGCAGTTCACCTGGTTCTTGGCGCAGCCCAGGGAGATGAATGATACGTTGTAGCTCAATGTCGGTACCTCCAAAATTGCGGGTTTTTGCGCCTTTCCCGGCGCGGGATGAGTTCGTATTTCCCCCTCGCGGGGGTGCGGCGTGTTTTCCCCTCGCGGGGTGCGGAATAGATCGGCGAAGGCCGATGGCTTTGCGAGGTCCCTCGCGGGGGATTTCCCTTTTTCCGTGGGCACGGGAGGGTGCCGGTTCCCGGCAGGATGCGCCCCCCATTCGTCGTCGGGTCAAACTGCGCTATATTCGGGACGCCCTGCGGGGGAGGGCATCCCTCATACCGCTCCGTTGCCCCCTTGCACACCGTCGCGGCATTGCGATTCCCGGCCCCTTCGGGTCCGCCAATCGCGCCGCTTCCTCGAAACCGGCTCGCTTTTTCCGCCGCTGGCGGCGCTTCGCCGCTTTCCTCTTCCCCACCGCAACCGCTTCGCTGGGTTGCGGCGGGGGACCCCGCTTTCTTGAAAAAGAGAATACGTCGCGCCCGGTGGAAGAAAAAGTCGCTTTTTGCCGCCCAACTGGCCGCAGGCCAGTTGGCGGAAATGCGGGGGTCTTCCGAATCGGTGCCGGCAAAACCTGCCGGTCTCCTACCGAGTGCGGAGTACATTGGCTGTTGTCGGGACTGCTCCGCCGCAGCTCGCAGAACCCCGGCAGCCATCGTTGGGTGGAAAATCGCAAGGTCTGTCCTCCTACTCCCGCGCATTCCGCTTCGCTATGCGCTACCCGGGCAGTCCCGAAAGAACGGTGCCCAGCTTTCCTCAACTGCCAGGGTGCGGCAGCAAAAGAGGAGGACATTGCATCCGGGCGGGACCACACCTCCGGTCTTCCGTGACCGCCAGGGTGCGGCAGCAAAAGAGAACGGCGGGGCATCCGGGCGGGACCCGGAGTTCCGTTGGTGTCAAGAGCGAATACAGGAGGCAAAGCCCGCAAATCTCCACCGGGCCAAAACCCCCGTAACAGGCGCTGCGAGCGTTCCGGACGAAGTCCGGAATGCCGCCCGAGCCTTTTTCTCTTACACCATCAAAAGGCGCATTCTCTTTTTCCTCGGAAAAAGAGAATGGGGGTTTTGAAGCTGCGGTCTTCACCGCATTCCCCCGCGCCCGCTAGGGCGCCTCTCCATCCTCCTCCCCGAAGGGGATCTCCTCATACACTCTCATGGCGGATTTCACCGTCCCCCAGTCGAATCCTCTCCGCGTCAGGGCCGCGGCGGCCCGTTTCCGCTCCTTTTCATCGGGGGCGCCGCCCCGGAACCGGTCCCGGAGATACTGCTCCGCCAGCTCCGTACTCTCCGGCGCCTGAGCCATGGCGTCCTCCCACAGCTCCCGGTCAATACCGTGCTTCCGCAGCTCCTCCCGGTACCGGGCAGGGCCGTAGCCCAGCCCCGCGCAGTGCCGCACCAGCATGGCCGCGTACTCCCCGTCGTCCAGCGCGCCGATGGCCTCCAGCCACTCGGCGGCGTAGGCCGCGTCGCCGGCGGAGGCCCCTTTCTCCCGGAGCTTCCGCTCCAGATCGGACCGGGACATAGCCCGGCGTCCGATGAGGGCCGCCGCCTGGGCCTTGGCGTCGGACCCGGCGGCGGCGGTCCGCAGACGGGTCAGCGTCTCCTCATCCAGCCGGTCCCCGGCCCGGAGGCCGAAGTCCAGCAGCTCCTGTTCCGTGATCTTCAGCAGCGAGCCGTCCTCCAGAAACAGCAGGACCCGGCCCTTTTGATGCCTGGACGGTTCGATCCGCTCAACCCTCATCGCTGAAGTCGTCGGCGTTCACATCCACCGCCCGGCCCGCCGCCTTGGCGGCGATCTTGGACTGGCTGCTCATCAGCTTGTCGAAATTCTTCCGGACCTCGGCGTCCAGACGGTCCGCCTCCTCCGGGTGGTCCTTCAGGTACTGCTTGGCGGCGTCCCGTCCCTGGCCGATGCGGACCTCGCCCATGGAGAACCAGGAGCCGGACTTCTGCACCAGACCCAGCTTCACGCCCATGTCCACCAGCTCGCCCACCTTGGAGATGCCCTCGCCGTACATGATGTCGAACTCCGCCTCCCGGAAGGGGGGCGCCACCTTGTTCTTCACCACCTTGGCCCGGGTGCGGTTGCCGATGACCTCGGAGCCGTTCTTCAGAGCCTCGATGCGGCGGACGTCGATGCGGACGGAGGAGTAGAACTTCAGCGCCCGGCCGCCGGTGGTGACCTCCGGGTTGCCGTACATGACGCCCACCTTTTCACGCAGCTGATTGATGAAGATGACGATGGTGTTGGTCTTGCCGATGGCGCCGGTGAGCTTCCGCAGCGCCTGGCTCATGAGGCGGGCCTGGAGGCCCACGTAGCTGTCGCCCATCTCGCCCTCGATCTCGGCACGGGGTACCAGGGCGGCCACGCTGTCCACCACGATGACGTCAATGGCGCCGGAGCGGACCAGGGCCTCGGTGATCTCCAGGGCCTGCTCGCCGGTGTCCGGCTGGGAGATCAGCATGTCCTCCACCCGGACGCCCAACGCACGGGCGTAGGTGGGGTCCAGGGCGTGTTCGGCGTCTACGAAGGCCACCTCGCCGCCCCGCTTCTGGGCCTCCGCCACCACATGGAGGGCCAGGGTGGTCTTACCGGAGGACTCCGGTCCGTAGATCTCCACGATGCGGCCCCGGGGCAGTCCCCCGATGCCCAGCGCCAGATCCAGCGCCAGAGAGCCGGTGGGGATGAAGTCCACGTTCAACTCCGCCCCGTCGCCGAAGCGCATGATGGAGCCCTTGCCGTACATCTTCTCGATCTGGGCCATGGCCGTGGCAATGGCCTGCTTCTTGTCGCTGGCCGGAGCCGCGCTGGGCACTGTCGCCTTTTCTTTTGCCATGTTGTATGTCCTCCTTAACGTGTTTTACGTGTTTATTCTCGTCAATATATCGTCCTCCGGCGGTCCGCCGGTTTGATACCATCATAGCAGATGGGATGCTCAGAAAATTAAGCATCTGTTGGTTTTTTCCCTGCGCGGGGAGTGCGGAAGTGCGCCCGTTCCGGGCGCGGGAAAGTGCGGCGAAGGCCGCAGCTTCAAAACCCCCTTTCTCTTTTTCCGTGGAAAAAGAGAAAGCGCCTTTTGATGGTGTCAAGAGAAAAAGGCTGGGCGGCGGCATTCCGGACTTCGCCCGGAACGCTCGCAGCGCCTTTTACGGGGGTTTTGGACTGGTAGTGGTCGATGGCGTTGACCACTCAACCGAATATGGCAGTTGCGAACATTGGGGGAATTCAGGGATGCTCCCTGCTTCTGTTTTGCTGCCGCAATCCGGTGGTTACGGGGGATTTGCAATATGGGCGGGACGCTTCCGCGAATGTCAGGGTGCGGCAGCGAAAAGAGAACGGCGGAGCATCCGGGAGGGACCCGGAGTTCTGTCGGTGTCAAGAGCGGATACAGAGGGCACGGCCAACAACGACTGCCGGGCCAAAGCCCCCGTAACAGGGCGGAACAAGGCGTTTCAAACAAAGTTTGAAATGCCGCCGCCCCAGCCTTTTCTTCTACACCATCAAAAGGCGCATCTTCTTTTCCTCGGAAAAGAAGATGGGGGTTTTGAAGCTGCCGGGCTTCTCCGGCACTCCCGTCCTGACGGGAAAAGGTTTTGCCCCGCGGCGGAGCCGCAAAGCCATCGGCCTTCGCTGCACTTCCCCGCGCCCCGAAGGGGCGCACCTCCGCACTCCCGCAAGGGAGACCTCACAAAAGCCGCCGGGCTTCCCCGGCACCCGTCAAACCTCTGTGCACAGCGTCCCGAACACCACCCGTGGGATGCCGTGGAGGTCCTTCACGATCTGAATGTCGCCGAAGCCCACGGCCCGCATGATCCGCAGCACCATATCCGCCTGGCCGACGCCCACTTCAAAGTAGATCCGCCCGCCGGGGGTCAGGGCGTCCCGCCACAGTTGGGTGATAGCGCAGTAGAATTCCAGGCCGTCCTCCCCGCCGTCCAGGGCCAGATGGGGCTC
This sequence comes from Dysosmobacter sp. HCP28S3_G4, assembly GCF_052065175.1. Classification (NCBI taxonomy): domain Bacteria; kingdom Bacillati; phylum Bacillota; class Clostridia; order Eubacteriales; family Oscillospiraceae; genus Dysosmobacter; species Dysosmobacter sp. HCP28S3_G4. The sequence continues at coordinate 5,450 of NZ_JBQHUP010000027.1, forward strand.
GTAGTCCCGGACGGAGACGTCCAGTCCGGCGATGTCGCCGTGGGGGATGTAGGGCGGATTGCAGACGATGCACTGGAACTCCCCCAGATTGGGGGACGGCTTCGACAGGGCGTCCACCTGCATGGAGATCACCCGGCCCGTCAGGCCGTTGCGGCGGATGTTCTGGCGGCAGATCTTCAGCGCGCCCTCCGACAGGTCCCCCAGTACGGCCCGCGCGTTGGGGACGTTGGCCGCCACCGCCAGACCCACACAGCCGCTGCCGGCGCACAGGTCCAGCACCCGGCACTCCCCCAGCGTCCGGCAGTACGCGATGGCCTGCTCCGCCAGCACCTCCGTGTCCGGACGGGGGATCAGCACGTCCGGGGAGATGTCCAGCGGCAGGCCGTAAAACTCCCACTCTCCGATGAGGTAGGCCACCGGCTCCCCCGCCAGATGGCGGTCCACCAGCGCCCAGGTCTGCTGCTCCAGCTCCGGAGAGGCGTAGAGATTGCCGTCCCGCAGCAGCTCCTCCCGGGTCTTGCCGGTGGCAAAGCACACCAGCTCCCGGGCCTCCAGGGACGGGTCGCCCACGTCGGCGCCCCGGAGCCTCCGGCGGATATCCAGATAGAGATTGTTGTATGTCGTTGCCATAAGCTGCTCCTTTTTTGCGGCTGCCGCCGCGGGGCGGGATCTTTTTCCCGTGCAGACGGGGTGCCGGGGAGGCCCGGCGGCTTCAAAACCTTTTCCCGTCAGGACGGGAGTGCCGGGGAAGCCCGGCGGCTTCAAAACCTTTTCCCGTTGGCACGGGGTGCCGGGGAAGCCCGGCGGCTTCAAAACCCCCTTTCTCTTTTTCCGTGGAAAAAGAGAAAGCGCTTTTTGATGGTGTCAAGAGAAAAAGGCTTGGCGGCGGCATTCCGGGCTTCGCCCGGAACGCTCGCAGCGCCTGTTACGGGGGTTTGGCCTGGTACTGGTCGATGGCTTGGACCATTCAACCGCGTATGGCAGTTGCGGAAGTTGGGGTCCCGCCCGGATGCCCCGTCCTTCTCTTTTTGCTGCCGCACCCTGGTTGTTGGGGATAGATTGGCACCCTCCTATCGGAAGTCAGGTGCTTGCGGGGGATGCCCCCCTTTCGCAAAAGGGGGGTGGGCACGGCCTGCGGCCGTGGCTGGGGGGTTGCCTGCTCCCGTCCCTCAGGGGGAAGATTCCAAAGAGGGGGGACCCGCGGTCCCCTCTCTTTGTGTCGTCGCGGAGGGGTCCAGGGGAACCCCATCGAAAGGGTTCCCCTGGCGCCTCTCTTCCACCGGGCGCGGCGCATTCTCTCCCCGGGGGAGAGAATGGGGGGCGCATCCTGCCGGGAACCGGCACCCCCCGTGCTCACGGAAAAAGGGAAATCCCCCGCGAGGGACCTCGCAAAGCCGCCGGGCTTCGCCGGAACCCCCGCCCTCCCCGCGCAGGGGGGATCTTTTACCAGGCGTCTTTGCCTTTTTCGTCAGGCAGCACCAGCTCCAGCGACCGGATGGCGCACTCGATCATGCCGTCGTCCGGCTCGAAGGTGGTGAAATTCTGCATCCACAGGCCCGGCGCCGTCAGGAAATGGGCCAGGGCGCTGTCGCTGCGTCCCACCCAGCGGTTGAACTCGTAGGTGATGCCCACCACCAGCGGCAGCAGCAACAGATGCACCAGCGTCCGCAGCCACACGTTGGTCATGGGCCAGATGCCGAACACCACGCTGGACACCAGAATGGACACGAAGATCACCACGAACAGAAAGCTGGTGCCGCACCGGGGATGGTGCCGGGGCTGGGCCCGGACGTTCTCCACCGTCAGCGGCAGCCCCGCCTCGTAGCAGAAGATGGTCTTGTGCTCCGCGCCGTGGTACTGGAACACCCGGTGGATGTCCTTCATCCGGGAGCACAGGAACAGGTACAGCAGGAAGATGACGATCTTCAGCAGGCCCTCGATGACGTTCCGTCCCCACAGGGGGAAGCCGGGGAAGAAGTGCAGCAGGCCGCCGGTGAGGAAGGTGGGCAGCACCAGGAACAGGAAGATGCTCATGCCCACGCCCATCACCACCGCAAGGCCGATGACGGCGCTCTCCAGCTTCTTGCTGGAGAGATGCTGCTCCAGCCACAGTTCCAATTTGGACGGCTGGGCCTCCTCCTCGTCGGGATAGAAGTCCGCCGAGTACATCAGGGCCTTGACGCCGTTGACCATGGAGGACAGGAAGTTCACCGTGCCCCGGATCAGCGGCCAGCCCAGAATGGGATGCTTGTCCTTGATGAGCTTCAGCTCCTCCACCTTTTCCACCAGCTCGCCCTCCTGATTCCGGACGACGACGGCCTGCTTCTCCGGGCCCCGCATGAGGATGCCCTCGATCAGCGCCTGTCCGCCGATGCTGGTGCGGAAGGCGCATTGTTTCTTTTCTGCCATGCCTGGGTTCCTTTCTATATACATCTATATACCACAGTGTTTCGCGCCGGCCCTCAGCCGGATATTCTATCATATCACGAATAGTGCCGGGGCGCAATGGTCATTCGCCGCCCATGGGCAGGCGGATCGTCACCACGCAGCCGCCGCCCTCGGCGTTGCCGATGTCGAAGGTGCCGTTGTGGAGGTGGACGATCTCGTCGCACACCGCCAGGCCGATGCCGCTGCCCCGTGCCTTGGAGGAGCCCTTGTAGAACTTCTGCTTCACGAAGGGCAGCTCTGCCTCCGGGATGCCGGGGCCGAAGTCCCGGACCCGGATGACCTCCATGTCCCCCTCCCGGTTGATGGACGCGGCGATGCGCTTTCCCGCGCCGCCGTGCTTGGCGGCGTTGTCCAGCACGTTGCAGAACACCTGCTTCAGCCGCTCCGGGTCGCCGGTGATGGGCTCCAGCAGATCGTCCCCCGGCTCGTACTCCAGCTCGATGCCCTCCTGGCGGAACAGCTGGCGGTAGGTGAAGATGGTGTCCTCGAACTCCGCCTGGACGTCCACCTCCTCCACCTGGAGGGTGAAGCGGCCGTCCTCCATCTTGGAGAAGTCCAGCAGCTCCTCCACCATGCTGGTGAGGCGGCGGGACTCCCGCAGGATGATGCGGATGCCCCGGCGCATCTGCTCCGGGTCCTCGCCGGTGTCCCCCAGGATGGTCTCGCCCCAGCCGTTGATGGCCGTCAGGGGCGTCCGCAGCTCATGGGACACGGAGGAGATGAACTCCGTCTTCATCTTCTCGTTCTGGCCGATCTTCAGCGACATGTCGTTGATGCTGTCCACCAGCTCCGCCAGCTCGTCGGTGTACCGGTTCTCCACCTGAATGCCGTAGCTGCCGGCGGAGATGCGCTTGGCGGCGTCGGACACCACCGCCACCGGCTCCACCACGTTGTTGATGAACAGCAGGTTGGAGAAGATCACCAGCGCCATGCACAGCACCGCCACCAGCAGGATGATCAGCACGGAGATCATCACCTGAGTGTTGACGTTTTTCAGGGACGTGATATACCGCATGGCCCCCACCACCTTGCCGTTGAAGGCCAGGGGGCAGGTGACGGACAGGATGTTCTCCCCGGTCTGGGGGTCGCTGCCCTGGAAGTGGGCCATCTTGCCGGTGGACAGGGCCTGGGCGATGTCGTCGGTGCCGGGGGAGGTGCCCGCCGTCAGGTTGGAGGTGGAGGACACCTGGACCCGGCCGCTGCTGTTGATGAATTGCAGCTCGATGTGGTCCTTGTCCTCGAAGTTGTCGGCGTAGCTCACCGCCCGCTGGTTGTACTCGGCGAAGCTGGTCATGAAGTAGCTGGTGAAGGAGTCGGCGGCGGTCTGGGCCTTGTTCTCCAGGCCGGTGCGCATACTGGAGTAGTAGTAGCTGGCCACGCCGGCGGAGAACAGGGTGACGATGAGGATCACCAGTATGAAGATGGGCGCCACGGTGTTCACGATCCACCGCTGGCGCAGGCCCCGGATGCGGAGGGCCTTCCGTTCCAGTTTTCCGATTCCCTGCATGATCGTCCGCCTTTCTTTTTTTGCCGCTGCGCGTCGGGAGCGTTGGTTTTTTCCCCTTTGCCGGGGGTGCGGGGGTTTTCTCCCTCGCGGGGGTGCCTGGGTGCGCCCCTCCGGGGCGCGATGGGGGTGCCGGGGAAGCCCGGCGGCTTCAAAACCTTTCCCCGTGAGACGGGGGTGCCGGGGAAACCCGGCGGCTTCAAAACCCCCATTCGTCGTCGGGTCAAACTGCGCTATATTCGGGACGCCCCGCGGGAGAGGGCATCCCTCATACCGCTTCGTTGCCCCTCCTCTTCCCCACCGCAACCGCTACGCTGGGTTGCGGCGGGGTACCCCTCTCCGTGGAAAAAGAGAATGCGCCTTTTGATGGTGTAAGAGAAAAAGGCTCGGGCGGCGGCATTCCGGACTTCGTCCGGAACGCTCGCGGCGCCTGTTACGGGGGTTTTGGCTTGGTAGTGACCGATGGCCTGGACCACTCAACCGTGTATGGCGGGTTCGGAAGCTGGGGGAAGTTCCGGATGCCCTTCTGCTCCTCTTTTGCTGCCGCACATTGGCAGTTGCGGGAGATCGGTGGAAGGAACCGCTCCCGGATTCCCCCTGCTTCTCTTTTGCTGACGCACCCTGGCGGTTGCTGAGGGCTTGGCAATGTGCTTTCGATACCCGGCAGGCAGCGCATAGCGAAGCGGAATGCGCGGGGCAAGGAGGACAGACCTTGCGGTCTTCCACCCCACGATGACTGCCGGGGTTCTGCGAGCTGCGGCGGAGCAGCATCGACAACAGCCAATGTACTCCGCACCCGGCAGAAGGCTGGCAAGTCTGGTCGGCACCGATTCGGAAGACCCCCGCATTTCCGCCAACTGGCCCGTAGGGCCGGTTGGGCGGCAAAAGCGATTTTCTCTTCCACCGGGCGCGACGCATTCTCTTTTTCAAGAAAGCGGGGTCCCCCGCCGCAACCCAGCGAAGCGGGTTTTGTGGGGAAGAGGAAAGCGGCGAAGCGCCGCCAGCGGCGGAAAAAGCGAGCCGGTTTCGAGGAAGCGGCGCGATTGGCGGACCCGAAGGGGCCGGGAATCGCAATGCCGCGACGGTGTGCAAGGGGGCAACGGAGCGGTATGAGGGATGCCCTCCCCCGCAGGGCGTCCCGAATATAGCGCAGTTTGACCCGACGACGAATGGGGAGCGCATCCTGCCGGGAACCGGCGATCTCCCGTATCCACGGAATAAGCTCTCAGAACCCCCACTTATATCCATATCCCCACACAGTGGTGATATAGGTGGGATTCTGCACATTGTCCTCGATCTTCAGCCGCAGGCGGCGGATGTTCACGTCCACGATCTTCAGCTCGCCGAAGTAGTCCCGGCCCCACACCATGTCCAGGATCTCCTCCCGAGACAGGGCCTTGCCGGGGTTCTCCATGAACACCTTCATGATGGAGTACTCCACCTGGGTCAGCTTCACCCGCTGGCCGTTCTTCTCCAGCGTGCGGTTCCGGGTGTTCAGCAGGAACGGCGGCTGACGGATCTCCCCGCTCTGGACGGTGTCGTCTCCGCCGGCCCGGCGGAACAGGGCGTCCACCCGGGCGGTCAGCTCCGCCGGGGAGAAGGGCTTGGTCACGTAGTCGTCGGCGCCGGTCATCAGGCCCGTCACCTTGTCCATCTCCTGGGAGCGGGCGGTGAGCATGATGATGCCGATCTTCGTGTTGGTGGCACGGATACGGCGGCAGACCTCGAAGCCGTCGATGCCCGGCAGCATGATGTCCAGCAGGGCCACCTTGGTGTCCGGGTTCTCCTTCAGGCGCTCCAGGGCGTCCTCGCCGGTCTCGGCCTCGATGACGTCGTACCCCGCCCGGCGGAGATTGATGACGATGAAGCTGCGGATACTGGATTCGTCCTCCAGCACCAGGACTTTTTTCATGGTGTTCACCTCATTGAGTTATTTTTGGTTCCGCTGCCGCGGAGGGGCAGGATGGTTTGTGAGGTTTCCCCCCTCGCGGGGGATGGGTTTTCTCCCGTCAGGACGGGGGCCGGGGAAGCCCGGCAGCTTCAAAACCTTTCCCGTCAGGACGGGGTGCCGGGGAAGCCCGGCAGCTTCAAAACCCCCATTCTCTTTTTCCGAGGAAAAAGAGAATGCGCCTTTTGATGGTGTAAGAGAAAAAGGCTCGGCGGCGGCATTCCGGGCTTCGCCCGGAACGCTCGCAGCGCCTTGTACGGGGGTTTTGGCCTGGTAATGGCTGATGGCTTGGACCATTCAACCACATATGATGTCTCATTAGCTGGGGGTGGTTCCGGATGCCCTGCCCTCCTCTTTTGCTGCCGCACCTTGGCAGTTTGGGATGGCTTGGCGCTGGGGGTGGTTCCGGATGCTCTGTCAGCTGCGGGGGCTTGGCAACGTCCTATTTTCGTCTGTTCTATGTCGCGGGGGATGGGTCGTGCGACCGCCGCAGCGCGGCGCGCCTTCGCAAAGGAAAGGGGGCCAGGGGGAAACCTTTGGTTTCCCACGGTTCTTTTGCCCACCGGGCAAAAGAACCTGCCGTAATCATTTTTCCGGCGGCATGTACGTCGGAAAAATACCCCGACCTGTGCGCCCCGGGGGCGCACACACCAGTGACCGACGTCACTGGTGAGGGGGAATCTAAAGGGGGGACGCCAGTCCCCTCTTTAATTAGTTGTCGTTCGCCCGCCACTCCGTGGTGATCAGGTTGAAGCGGCCCCGGAGGTCGTCCTCCGTGATGCCGCGGCTCCATTCACGGTCCGCGTCCAGCAGCTCCGCCGCGTAGATCGTCTCCGCCTTGCGGCCCAGGACGAACCGGTCCCCCCGGGACGCCTTGATGTCCCGGCTGTCGCCGGTGATGGTGTATATCCGCAGCAGATCCTCGCTGTCCTCCTCGCCGCCGTCCCGGCGGGAGAAGGTCACCGTCATCTCGTCCGCCGCCGTCTGGGTGCGGCTGACGATGATCTCCTCCACCCAGCCCGCCGGCAGCTCCAGATACCAGCCGTCGTCGTTGCTGTGATAGGTCCACGTCACCGTCTTGCCCCGGCCGGTGCGGTCGTAGCCCCGCCAGTTCACCAGATACACCGGCTCCGTCCTGTAGGAGAGCAGCGCCGTGGGTTCCGGGACCTCCGTGGACCCGTCGCCGTTGATGTCCGTGGGATACAGGTTCAGGAACCGGAAGATCTCCGTGGTGGCCCCCGTCACCGGGGACAGCGCCGCGTTGGTCAGCTCTCCCTCCACTGTCACCAGAATGTCCGTGATCTCCTCGCCCACGTCGCTGACGCCGGAGACGAACAGCGCCGGCGTCCCGTCCATCAGCGTGCCGGAAGTCACCCGGCCGGAATTCAGCTCCGCCATGGTCATGGACAGCCGGGCGGAGGAGGTGCGGCTCAGGGTGCCGGGTCCGCTGTCCCGGTCCCAGGTGTAGAAGTCCGCCACGCCGTCGCCCTCATCGTCCGCCCGCAGCACCACCACCTCCGACTCGGGGCGGGTGTCGTCCAGGGCGGTGACGGCGTATTTCACGTAGTTGCTGCGGGCCAGTTCCTCCGGATCGCCGCCCCGCAGGGTGTAGACCGTCAGGGCCTGGAGATCCGTGCCCGCCTTCCAGCCCACCAGCAGCTCCATGACGCCGTCGCCGTCCAGGTCCCGGTAGGAGATACTGTAGATGGCCGTGCCGCTGCCCTCGATGAGGGCCGACTGCTCATATCCGTCCCCGGTGGGGGAGAAAATGTAGATCTTCAGCGGCTTTTCCTCCGCGGCGCTGCTGCGGAGAAAGGCAAGGGCCTCCTCCCTGCCGTCGCCGTTCAGATCCACCATCTGCACGGACTGGGTGTTGGCGCCGGACACCGGCGCCGCGTATTCCAGACCGCCGGACACCAGCTCGCTGATGGACTGGTTCAGATCCGTGTACTCGGGCAGCAGCTGTGGCAGGGCGTACAGGTCCTCCGGCGAGGCCGCCGGCTTGAAGGAACAGCCGGTCAGCGCCAGACAGGCGGACAGCAGTCCCGCCGCCGCGATATGTTTCCAGAATGCCCTCATGGGCGCCTCCTCTCCCGGATGCTCCGGCTCAGACGCGGCGGCCGCAGCGGCTCCGCGCCATGTGTTCAACTCTGATATGATACCACGTTTTTTCCCGTTTGGGTAGCGTTTTTCCCAATTTTACAGCCCCGTCACAATTTCCGTCCCGCCCCGCCGGAGCCGCGGAAAAAAAGAGACAGGAGCCAGGATCTCTCCTATCTCCTATCTCCTGTCTCTTGTCTTCACTCCACTCTCTGCAAGGCCTGATAGCACGCCGCCACCCGGTCCACGAACCGCCGCTCCGGCTGGGACAGCGCCGCGTCCCGGCGGGTGACGATGCCGAACTCCAGCCGCTCCGTGCAGTTGGGGATGGGCACCGACACGCACTGGTACATGGAGTCCTGGGCGGAGAAGGCCTGGATGCCGATGGTGTAGCAGTCGCTGACGGCGATGAGGTTCATCAGGGCGGAGCGGCCGTCAACGTAGATGATGCGGGGGGAGTTGTCCATGTCCATGCGGGCGTCCTCGGTGGAGATGCTGTAGATGAAGTCCTCGTACTGGCCGCTGTACCGGACGAAGGCGTAGTCCCGCAGGTTCTCCAGCGTCACGGGACGGCCCTGGCGCAGCAGCTCGTGGTTCTTCGACACCACGATGTGGGGCATCAGGGTGGCCACGTGCCGGAACTCCAGGCCGTTCTCCCCCAGCCGGGCCAGGAACCGGGTCCGCTCGCTGGAGGTGAAGTCCAGCACGCCTACGTCCGTCACACCGGCGGCCACGTCCTCGATGACGTCCACCGCCGTGCCCTCGTTGAGCCGGTAGGAGAACCGCTCCTGACGCTGGTTCTCGGCGCAGATCTCGTTGAACACCTCCATGGTGTGGGTGAACTTGGTCATGGACACGCTGAGCCGGTCCTTGTCCGGCGGGGACTGGCGGGTGAAGTTCTTCAGGCTCTCCATCTCCCGGAGGATGGCCCGGGCGTGCTCCAGGAACTTCTCCCCCTCCGGCGTCAGGGTGACGCCCTGCTTCGTCCGGCGCAGCAGCTCCATGCCCACCTCCGACTCGATGTCCCGGATGATGTGGCTCAGATGGGGCTGGGAGATGTACAGCGCCTGGGCCGCCTTGTTGATGGAGCCGCAGCGGGCCACGGCGTCGAAATATTCAAAGTACTTGATATCCATAGCTGCTCCCCTGTTCTGTTCTTTGATTCAACCTGTATTATAACGTCCCCGCCGGCAGCCCGACAGAAATTTTCTTCCGATTGTCTGATTTTTAACGGATTGCACAAATTCCGGGTTTTCTTTTTGGTGAAATCCTTTACGGAAAACTCCGATATCCCTTATCGGGAATGCGGATGAACACTTTGTACAAGGATATGCTACAATAGCCTCATCGAAATTGTGAGATTCGTCCTGCGTGCCGCCGGCCGCGGGCGGAAAAGGAGTGAACCGCAATGATCCAGCAGGTACTGGACCGGGCCATGGACTACGCCCGCCCCTTCATGCGGGAGGGCAAGGTGGCCACCTATATCCCGGAGCTGGCCAAGGGAGACCCCACCCAGCTGGGGGCCTGCATCATGACCACCCGGGGCAGCGTCTATCACGCCGGGGACTGGCGGCAGGAGTTCACCGTCCAGAGTATCTCCAAGACCATGTCCCTCATCATGGCGCTTCAGACCGTGGGCTTTGAGCACGTGTTCAGCCGCGTGGGCGTGGAGCCCACCGGCGACGCCTTCAACTCCCTGACGAAGCTGGAGACCAAGACCCCCCATCCCCTGAACCCCATGATCAACGCCGGGGCCATCGTGGTGGCCAGCTGCTGCGTGGGGGCGGGAAAGACCTTCGACGACTTCCTCCATCTGGTGCGGCGGCTGTGCGGCCGGGATTCCATCCGGCTCAACGAGGCGGTCTACCTGTCGGAGAAGCACGCCGGGAACCGCAACCGGTCCATGGCCTACCTGATGCAGAGCGACAATGTGCTGGACTGCGAGGTGGAGGACGCCCTGGACTTCTACTTCCGGATGTGCTCCGTCAGCGTCACCACCGAGGACCTGGCCAACTACGCCCTGGTGCTGGCCAACAACGGCGTGGACATCCGCACCGGGGAGCAGGTGGCGGAGGACTGGATCGTCCGCATCGTCAAGACCCTGATGGTGACCTGCGGGCTGTACGACGGCTCCGGCGAGTTCGCCATGCGGGTGGGGATGCCCGCCAAGAGCGGCGTGGGCGGCGGCATCATGGCCACCGTGGAGCGAAAGATGGGCGTGGCGGCCTTCTCCCCCGGCCTGGACCCCAAGGGCAACAGCATCGGCGCCTATCACGTGCTGGAGTACCTGTCCCACTCCCTGGGGCTCCACTACTTCTCCGGCGCAGACTGCAAGATCTGACGGAAAAAAGAGAAGATTCCCTGTTGCGGGATCGTTCAGAACCTGTTAAGATAGCCGTGGGAGTTTCTGAGACAGAAACATTTCTGTCGGAATATGACAGTCCGCAGTGCACGGTCCGTCCCCTTCCGGGCAGAGGAGGGACGGACGGCAGAGCGGAAAGGAGGCGGGGCGGACAGCGGCGGACCCAGGCGGGACATCCCGCGAAACGGCATTGACCCGGCATCATTTATGAAGAAAAGGGAGAGATTGCAACTATGATCATGACCATTCTAGACGGGCTGGACAGCTTTCTGTACTATCCGGTCCTCATCATCGTCCTGCTGGCGGCGGGCCTGTACTTCAGCGTCCGCACCGGCTTCGTCCAGTTCCGCCTGTTCGGCGAGTCCATCCGCGTGGTAGCGGAGAAGCCCGCCAAGGACGGCTCCGTGTCCTCCTTCCAGGCGCTGATGGTCTCCACCGCGTCCCGGGTGGGCACCGGCAACATCATCGGCGTGTCCACCGCCATCTGCCTGGGCGGCTTCGGCGCGGCCTTCTGGATGTGGGTCATCGCCCTCATCGGCGGCGCCTCCGCCTTCGTGGAGAGCACCCTGGCCCAGGTCTACAAGCGGAAGGACCCCAACGGCGACAGCTACGGCGGCCCCGCCTACTACATCGAATCCGCCCTTCACAACCGGGGTCTGGGCGTGGCCTTCGCCGTCTCCCTGATCCTGACCTACGCCGGCGGCTTCAACATGCTGGCCTCCTACAACCTCCAGGACACCTTCAAGGCCTACAGTTTCTACACCCCCGGCGTCACCCCCTGGATCATCGGCGCCATTCTGGCGGTGCTGGTGGGCTGGTGCATCATGGGCGGCGGCAAGCGGGTGGTCAAGGCCACCAGCACCCTGGTGCCCATCATGGGCGTCCTGTATGTGGCCGTGTCCCTGGTGGTCATCCTGTTCCACATCAACCTGGTCCCCGGCGTGTTCGCCGAGATCTTCCGCAACGCCTTTGACTTCCAGGCCATCTTCGGCGGCGTGGCCGGTTCCTGCATGATGTACGGCATCAAGCGCGGCCTGTACTCCAACGAGGCCGGTGTGGGCTCCGCCCCCAACGCCGCGGCCGCCGCCGACGTGTCCCACCCCGTGAAGCAGGGCCTGGTGCAGATGCTGTCCGTGTTCATCGACACCCTGCTGATCTGCACCGCCACCGCCCTGATGTGCATGTGCTCCGGCGTCACCCCCACCGCCGACATCGCCGGCGCCCAGTACGTCCAGCAGTCCGTGTCCTCCGTGCTGGGCGGCTTCGGCCCCATCTTCATCACCATCGCCATGGTGCTGTTCGCCTTCACCACCCTGCTGGGCAACCTGTACTACTGCGACAACTGCCTGGCCTTCATTCTGAAGAAGACCCCCTCCAAGCAGTTCATGACCGGCTTCCGCATCATCGCGGCGCTGGTGATCTTCGTGGGCGCCGGATTGTCCATGGCCGCCGCCTGGGACATCGCCGACATCCTGATGGCCGTCATGTGCTTCATCAACCTGCCCGCCTGCATCGTGCTGAGCAAGGTGGCCATCGACGCCTGCAAGGACTACGAGAAGCAGAAGTCCGAGGGCAAGAACCCCGTCTTCCACGCCAGGGACATCGGCCTGGAGGACGCCGGTCTGGACTACTGGCAGTAACGTCCCATCCCATATCGCGCCGGACCGCCGGAGGAGACGCCGTCTCCCCCGGCGGTTTCTCTATGCAAGATTATCCATTTTCCGCATTCATTTTATGCGCATTCTGTCCGTCATGGCAGAGCGTCCTCCGGAACGGAACGCCGGAGCCGCGGGCCGCCCGCCCGGCGGGGACAGTCCGGCGGACCTCCGGCCTGTCCCTCTCCCACCATTTGCAAGCCTCAGCGGTTGCTTATGCAACTTATACATGTTTCTATGCGATTTGACAGAATATTTTGTTAAATTTCACACAATTCTTGACATCATTTCCTGCAAGTGCTAAACTATTTCCATAAAAAGACAACTTCCGACACGACGCATCGACCTAGTGAACCCTCCACACTCACCAGGCATCAGACCCGCCGTGGAACGCTTCATACCGGGATCCGCCGCACACAGCAGGCTTGGGCATTGTTCGACTCACATGTTCTGCTCTGTGCGGGTTTTTATTTTTATTCATGATTTTATCCATTTAAAAGGAGAAAGGAGGTCCCGCCGGTCCCATCGCCCCGCTCTTAAAAACTGCAGCAAGTACAGTCATGGAACGTAGCATATATTAGAAAGAGAGGATTATTATGGCGAACGCATTGATCATCAATTCTGTGGAATCCTTCGAACAGGCCCTGCCCATTATCCGGGCCTCCCAGGAGCAGTACGCCACCTTTACCCAGGAGCAGGTGGACGCTATCTGCGAGAAGACCGCCATGGCGGTGTCGAAGATGCGGATCCCTCTGGCCAAGATGGCCTGCGAGGAGACCGGCTACGGCATCGTGGTGGACAAGGTGACGAAGAACCAGTACGCCTCTGAGCACATGTGGAACTACATGCGCCATGCCAAGACCTGCGGCATCATCGAGGAGAATCCCGCCTTCGGCACCAAGCGCGTGGCCTCCCCCAAGGGCGTCATCGCCGCCATCACCCCCACCACCAACCCCACCTCCACCACCATCTACAAGATCATGCTGGCCCTGAAGACCAGAAACGCCATCATCCTCTCTCCCCATCCCCATGCCGTGAAGTGCTCCATCGCCGCGGCGAAGATCATGCGGGACGCCGCCATTGCCGCGGGCCTGCCCGAGCATGTCATCAGCTGGATCGAGACCCCCACCCTGGAGATCTCCGACGTGCTGATGAAGAAGGTGGACCTGATCATGGCCACCGGCGGCGCGGGCATGGTCCACGCGGCCTACTCCTCCGGCACCCCCGCCATCGGCGTGGGCCCCGGCAACTGCAACGTGGTCATCGACGAGACCGCCGACCTGCGGATGGCCGTGGAGTCCATCATCCACTCCAAGACCTTCGACAACGGCATGATCTGCGCCACGGAGCAGCACATCACCGTTCTCAGCAGCGTGTACGACGAGGTCAAGGCCCTGATGCAGGACGCCCGCTGCTACTTCCTCAACGACGAGGAGGCCGCCAAGGTGGCCGAGGTGTTCTTCAATCCCCGGAACCACGGCGTAAAGCCCCCCGCCGTCGGTCAGACCGCCAACCGCCTGGCCGAGATGGCCGGCATCACCGTGCCCTACGACACCAAGGTCCTGGTCTACGAGACCGGCGACACCTCTCACGACAACCCCTGGGCCAATGAGAAGCTGACCACCCTGCTGGGCATGTTCAAGGCCGACACTCTGGACGAGGCCTATGACATCTGCGCCAAGCTGGTCTTCGAGGCCGGCGCCGGTCACTCCGCCGCCCTGTACGTGGATCCCACTGAGGAGGACAAGATCAACCGCTTCGCCGAGAAGATGAAGGCCGGCCGTATCCTCATCAACACCCCCACCGCCTTCGGCGGCATCGGCGACCTGTACAACTTCGATCTGGCGCCCTCCCTGACCCTGGGCCCCGGCGCCGTGGGCCACTCCGCCTACATGGGCAACACCCAGTACGAGCAGCTGCTGGACATCAAGGTGGTGGCCATGCGCAAGGAGAACATGCTGTGGCTCCAGCTGCCCAAGAAGGTCTATCACAAGACCGGCTGCACCCCCGTGGCCCTGCGGGAGATGAAGGAGGTCTACAACTTCAAGCGGGCCTTCATCATCACCGACGCCAACCTGTATCAGATCGGCGCCTGCGACGCCATCATCAACCAGCTCCACTCCCTGGGCATTGAGACCGCCGAGTTCTTCGACATCCGTGTGGACCCGCAGATCCAGGACGCCATGAAGGGCCTGCCCAAGATGCACGAGTTCGAGCCCGACGTCATCATCGCCGTGGGCGGCGGCTCCGCCATCGACACCGCCAAGATCATGTGGATCATGTACGAGCATCCGGAGGAGGCCTTCCTGGATATGGCCACCATCTTCCTGGATATCCGGAAGAGAATCCGCTTCTTCCCCCAGATGGGCCAGAAGGCCAAGCTGGTCTGCATCCCCACCACCGCCGGCACCGGCTCCGAGTGCACCCCCTTCACCATCATCTCCGACGCCAATACCGGCATGAAGTGGCCGCTGATCGGCTATGAGATGATGCCCGAAATGGCCATCATCGACGCCGACAACATGATGAAGCTGCCGCCCAGAGCCACCCAGGCCTCCGGCTACGACGTGCTGACCCACGCGGTCGAGGCGTACGTCTCCACCTTCGCCACCGAGTACACCGACTGCTTCTGCAAGGAAGCCACCAAGATGGTCTTCGACTGGCTGCCCAAGGCCTACCGCTCCGCCTTCAAGGGCGCGAAGCCCGATCCCGTGGCCCGCGAGAAGATGGCCGACGCCTCCGCCCTGGCCGGTATCGGCTTCGCCAACGCCTTCCTGGGCATCAACCACTCCCTGTCCCACAAGCTGGGCGGCTGGTTCCACATCCCCCACGGCACCGCCAACGCCCTGCTGTTCCCCTACGTCTGCCGCTTCAACGCCCAGAAGCATCCCTATCACATGGGCACCTTCTCCCAGTACAAGTATCCCCAGGCCTTTGAGCGGTACGTCCAGCTGGGCGAGCTGATCGGCGTGAAGGGCGCCACCGACGAGGAGACCTTCGAGAACTGGATCAAGGCCGCCGAGCAGCTGAAGAAGGACGTGGACATCCCCGAGACCGTCTGCGACTGGCTGTGCGAGGCCCATCCCGAGAAGAGCGCCGAGGCGTGGGAGGCCGACTTCCTGGCCGCCGTGGATCAGATGTCCGAGTGGGCCTTCCACGACGCCTGCACCGGCTGCAACCCCGTGTATCCCACCATCGGCGAGCTGAAGGCCTGCTACCTGCGGTCCTTCTACGGCAACGAGAAGTTCATCGAGAAGTACGGCGACGTCCTGGAGGTGGAGGTCAACCTGCCCACCGAGACCCACGCCGCGTATCCCATGGGCCTGTCCGCCGAGATCGGCCTGGACAAGGTGGGCGGCTTCATCTGATACTCCGTCCCCGCCTGACGCGCACAGACGCTTTCCGCGGAGCCGCCCTCCGGGGCCGGACGCACCGTATTGGAAACAGCCGGCGTGAAGCGCGCGCTCCTCTTGCCGCTCCCGCCGCCCTCCACATCCCCGCCGCAGTCCCCCTGCGGCGGGGACCCCGTAAATGGCCGCTCCGCCCATGTATGAAGAACTGGGGGATATCCGATGAACATGCTGAATCTTCCCAAGAAAGTCTACTTCAAGCCCGGCTCCATGAACGTGGCCCTGCGGGAGCTGAGCGAGGTCTATCATCTGAAACGGGCCTTCCTGGTATCGGACCCGGTGCTGTACCGCTCCGGCGCCGTCCGGGACATTGACGGCTGGCTGCGGAAGCGGGGCATCCGCACGGCGGAGTTCTTCTCCACCGGCGCGCCGCCCTCCTTCGCCCACATCCGCAGCGCCCTGCCCAAGCTGCTGGAATTTGAGCCGGACGTCATCGTGGGCGTCGGCGGCGGCTCCGCCATGAGCGCCGCCAAGGCCATGTGGGCGCTGTACGAAAATCCCGACCTGGACCTGTCCGCCGCCGCGGAGCAGCCGGAGCGCATCCGCACCGGCGAAAAGGCGAAGCTGGCCCTGGTGGCCACGTCCTTTGCCGGCGGCGCACAGAACTCCCCCTTCGCCGTCCTGCAGGACGACGCGGGCGCTCTCCGGGTGCTGCGCAGCTTCCAGCTGCTGCCGGAGATCTCCGTGACGGACGCCCGGTTCACGGAGACCCTGTCCCCGGCCCAGGTGAAGTCCTGCGGACTGACGGCGCTGTCCCTGTCCGTCCGGGCCTTCGCGGACCCGGGCTGCAACGAGTACACGGAGCACCTGCTGCGGGAGGCGGCGGGTCTGATCCTGAAGCATCTGCCCGGCGGCGAGGCCGGACAGCCCGACGCTCTGGAGCACCTCCACAACGCCGCCGCCCTGGTGGGCGCGGCCTGCGGCAACGTGCTGGAGACGCTGGACCCCGCCGCGCCCCTGTGGCCCGCGGAGACGGACGCGGACGGTGCGCGCATCGCCGTCCTGGCCCGGGACCTGGGCTTCCCCGACGCAGCGGCCCTGCGGGCCGCCTGTGAGGCCCTCCGCTGAACATCCATCCGACGCAACGCCCGTTCGTGCATGGCACGGGCGGGCGGTTTTCTGTCCGGAACACGCGAAAAGCCCCCGCCGTAAGACGGCAGGGGCGATGGTTCGATATTGAGAGTGTTGTCAGGCGCCCTGGGCGTCCCTGGGGTCGTCCAGGAAGCCCTCGCCGAAGACCTCCTTGGTCTCCGAGGCGATGACGAACGCCCGGGGGTCCCATTTGTCCACGATGTTCTTCACGGCGTAGAACTGCTTGCGGTCCACCACGCACATCAGCATCTCGCTGTCCCGGCCGCTGTAGCCGCCCACGCTCTTGAAAAAGGTGGTGCCCCGGTCCAGCTGGTCCATGATGTCCCCGGCGATCTGCTGGTTGTGCCGGGAGGCGATGAGCACCATGGTGCCCCGGTTCATGCCGTAGAGGATGGCGTCGATGGTGTGGGTGGTGCAGACCATGGAGAAGATGCCGAACAGGGCGTCCTCCAGCCCGCCGAACACGGGGATGGACAGTCCGATGATCACAAAATCCGTCAGCATGATGGCGTAGCCGGTCTGCATCCAGGGGAAGGCCTTTTGCAGCAGCTTCGCCAGGATGTCGCCGCCGCCGGTGGTGGAGCCCCGGGTGAAGATCAGCGCCATGCCCGCCCCCACCAGAATGCCGCCCACGGCGGAGCTGATGAGCCGGTCCCCGATGTACTGGGGCAGCAGGGGCGCGATGATGTAGTCCAGGCAGATGGTGGAGATCACCACCGTCCGGATGGTCCGCAGGGTCATCTTCCGGTCCAGCAGGAAAAAGGCCGCGATGAGCAGCGGAATGTTGATCACCAGCGTCAGCATGCCCACCGGCAGAGCGGTGAGGTGATTGATCAGCAGGGCGATGCCGGAGGCGCCGCCCGGGGCGATCTTACACGGCTCCACGAAGCACCAGACGCCCACCGCCTGGAGCAGCCCACCCAGAATGTCACAGGACCAATCCATCAACATGCCGTGCCGTTTCATCCATCTCATTTCCGGTTCCTCCCACTGTGTCGTTCTTCCGCGTCTGCGGAGATTCATATATGCAGAACATTATACACAGCGGCGGCGGGAAAGCAATTCAGAGAAATCGAAGGGTGGATTTAAGAGAGTTTTAACGGTGCCCCTTCCGGACACTCCGCCAGATACTCCCGGAAGATCTCAATGAGCCGGTCGTGATACGGGGCCTTTTTCTGCCGCGTGGGGAACAGCAGCACCAGGTCGGAGCAGGCGGGCTCCTCCCCCACGTAATAATAGCGGATGCCCTCCGCGTGGGGCATGTCCCTCAGGTAGGCCCGGCGGTTGAAGCCGATGCCCAGTCCGTTGGCCACCATGCTCTGGATCACGCTGAGGCTGACGATCTCCATGACCCGGGCGGGGCGGACGTGGTTGGCGTCCAGCATCCGCTGGACCCGCAGCCGCAGGCTCTGGTGGACCTGGGGCAGGATCAGGGTCTGGCCGTTGAGATCCGCCGGGTCCAGATAGGGGTAGTCCAGGTCCGGCCGGTGCTTCGCCAGGGCGTTGCAGGGGTGGTCCTCCGGCAGCACCGCCAGGATGGGCTCCTTCTGCAGCACCACGTACTCCGTGTCCGGGATGGGGTCCTCCATGGTGTAGAACAGATAGTCCGCCTGATGCTGTTCCAGCATCTTGTTCAGCTCCGCGTAGGCGCCGTCCCGGATCACCACGTTCAGGGAGGGGATGTCCTCCGTCAGATGGGACATGACCCACGCCGCGCAGGAAATGGCCCGGCGCTGCTGGATGCCGATGCGGACCGTGCACTTCTGCAGGCCGATCTCCCGGGCCAGGACCTGGTCGAACTGCTCCTTCAGCTGGATCATCTGCTCCGCGTACCGGATGTACTCCCGTCCGATGGGGGTGGGCTGGAGGGTCTTGCCCGTCCGGGAGAACAGGCGGACGCCCAGATTCTTCTCCAGCGTGCTCAGGAACATGCTGAGCGCCGGAGAGGTCATGTACAGCTCCTCCGCCGCCTTCGTGATGGTCCCGCAGCGGGCCAGCGTGCAGACATAGATCTGCTCCTTCAGATTCATGCCGTTTCCTCCGTTTCCTGCCGGATTGTTACCGGATTCCTGCCGGATTGCTAACTTTATGAGTATAACATAAAACCCGTCGGAATTGAATACCGGACGTTCAAAAAAATCAATGTCAGTTTTCCTTAATCCTCTTCGTAAGAAAAAGTGAATTGCTTTTCCCGACAACATTTTCTATAGTTTTCTCAAACATAGGTCGGCGGAAAGACGGCGTGTGTAACAAAAATGAAGGAGCTGGAAATCATGTCATCGAAATCCCCCCTGCAGACAAAGAAAAAGGGCTTCACCATGCCCCACACCTTTGTCATCCTCGTGGTCATCATCCTGATCGCTGTTGTGCTCACCTGGATCATCCCCAGCGGCGAATACGCCCGGGTGGAGGATCTGGTGTCCGGTAAGAAAGTCGTGGACGCCACCTCGTTCTCCTATGTGGAGAATGTCCGCGTCAGTCTGCTGGCCGTGCCCATGCTGATCATCAACGCGTTCTCCGCGAACGCCGACCTGATCACCCTGATCCTGCTCAGCGGCGGCGCCATCCACATGCTCACCGCCGTGGGCGCCCTCCAGGCTCTGGTGGCGGCCATCGTCCGCCGCTTCAGCAACCGGGTGGAGGTCTTCATCCCCCTGCTGATGCTGGTGTTCGGTCTGATCTGCACCACCCAAGGCGTCAACACCTTCATTGGATTCGCACCCATCACCGTCATGCTGGCCATGAGCCTGGGACTGGACTCCATCGTCGGCGTGGGCATCATCCTGCTGGGCGGCGCCATCGGCTTCGCCACCGGCACCCTGAACGTCAGCACCACCCTGGTGGCCCAGAAGATCGCTGAGCTGCCCAACTACTCCGGCATCGGCTACCGCTGGATCTGCTTCGCCGTGTTCTATGTGGTCACCTGCCTGTGGCTGGTCCGCTACGCCAAGAAGATCCAGAAGAACCCCGAACTGAGCCCCATGTACGACCTGGACAAGACCAGCGAGTTCAAGAACTCCAACCTGGACGAGTTCGGCACCCTGGACACCCGCAAGATCCTGTGCATCGTCGCCCTGGTGGTGGCTCTGGTGGCCATCGTCTACGGCTGCATCAAGCTGGACTGGGATTTCGCCGAGCAGAGCGCCGTGTTCCTGGTGCTGGGCATCGTGGTGGGCATCCTGGGCGGCTTTGACGCCAACAAGATCTGCACCGAGTTCATGAACGGCACCAAGAAGATGCTCACCGCCGCGTTCATCATCATGTTCGCCCGGGCCATCGGCAGCGTGCTGAGCGCCGGCCTCATCACCGACACCATCGTCCACGCCATGGCCGTCATGCTGACCGGTCTGCCCTCCGCGCTGCTGGGCGTGGGCATGCTGGTGGCCAACACCCTGATCAACGTGGTTCTGACCTCCGGCTCCGGCCAGGCCGCCGCCGTCATGCCCATCATGATCCCCCTGTCCGACCTGCTGGGCGTCACCCGTCAGACCTGCATCCTGAGCTTCAACTTCGGCGACGGCTTCTGCAACTACATCCTGCCCACCTCCACCGCCCTGATGGGCATTCTGGGCGCCGCCAACGTCCCCTATGACCGGTGGATGCGCTTCATGTGGAAGCTGTTCGCCGTGTGGATGGCCGTGGGCGCCGTGCTGGTGGTCGTGGCCCAGCTCATCAACTACGGACCCATGTAACCGGCGCTTTTTCAGAAGGAGGATCATATGAAGGACAAGCTGAAGCAGCTGATCCTGGACCAGTCGGAGCGGCTGCTCACCATGGCGGACAGCATTTTCGACCGCCCCGAGTACGACGGCGAGGAGGTATTCGCCTCCGGTCTGCTGGAGGACTATCTGGAGGAGAACGGCTTTCAGGTGGAGCGGGGACTGGGCAGCTGGCCCACCGCCTTCCGTGCCGTGTGGAAGCACGGCCAGGGCGGTCCCCGGATCGGCCTGCTGTGCGAGTACGACGCCCTGCGGCAGTTGGGACACGGCTGCGGCCATCACATGCAGGGCCCCTGCATCTGCGGCACGGCTGTGGCGCTGAAGAACGCGGGCATCGAGGAGCCCTTTGAACTGGTGGTCTACGGCACCCCCGCCGAGGAGACCCGTGGCTCCAAGATCACCCTGTGGGAGGACGGCTTCTTCCGGGACATCGACGTGGCCCTGATGATGCACGGCGGCCCCGACACCTGCGTGGACGAGAAGAGCCTGGCCCTGTCCAACTACACCGTCACCTTCCACGGCAAGGGCGCCCACGCGGCCCTGGCCCCGGAGAAGGGCCGCAGCGCCCTGGACGCGCTGCTGCTGAGCTTCAACGCCGTGGAGTTCCTGCGGGAGCACGTCCGGGAGGACACGCGGATGCACTACACCGTGGCGGAGCTGCCCGGCCCCGCCAACGTGGTCCCCAACCGGGCCGTGGGCACCTTCTCCCTGCGGAGCTACTCCCGGGAGGTGCTGAACGATGTCTGCCGCCGCTTTGAGCAGATCATCCAGGGCGCGGCGCTGATGGCGGACGTGGACTATGAAATCGCCAGGGACAAGGATCTGGACAACAAGGTCCCCTGCTACACTCTGAACGACGTCATCATGAAGAACGCGGAGGCCTGCAACGCCCCGGGCATCGCGCCTCCCCGGAAGAAGACCGGCAGCACGGACTTCGGCAACATCACCAACCACATCCCCGGCAGCTGCATCCGCATCCAGTTCGTCCCCAAGGGCACCTCCAGCCACTCCCAGGAATTTGTGGACGCCGGTAAGAGTGAGACGGCCCACCGGGCCATTCTCACCGCCGCGGAGATCCTGGCGGGCACGTCCTACGACCTGATCGCCTGCAAGGGTCTGGTGCAGCAGCTCTGGGCGGACTTCGAGGAAGCCAAGAAAAACGCGTAACCACTACTCTCTCTTCAAAGGGATCGAGTCTGGTCCCGCAGAAAAGCAGCCGGCGCCGCAAGGCGCCGGCTGCTCTGTTGTTCTTTGGAGCGGCCGCAGGCGGGATGGCCGCCGGCAATACGCCGGACATAGACCGCAGCGAGTGTGCCGATTGATGTAAGCTACGGATGTACACTACGGTGTACACTACAGGATCGTATTTTGCGTATTTTATGGGCGCAAGACAGTCCTTTTGCGGAAAATCATTTTAAGTGAAATCGGGCACAAGCGGAGCAAAAAGATGACCGGAAATGCTTGAAATCAAGCATTTCCGGTCATCTGTCAGGTGGACTCAATTAGGATATTTTCGTTTCGCCTTCGTTCCAAAACCGACCGCGAATCCAGCGGAGCGAATCGCGGGCGGAAAGGAGGAGCAAGGGAGCGGGCGGATGACGTTCTTTTGTTCCGCAGGAATAAAAGAACGTCGGAGCAAAGCGGACTTTGCTCCGACGTGGCGCGGAAGGAGGGATTTGAATTCTGGACATTTGTTTTTTTCCGGGCCCATCATGTCTCAATCATTCCTGATCCGTCCGGATTTTCGTGGGAATCGTGTCTGATGGTATCTGCTTGTTGGGACCCACGCTAGCGTCTAAAGGGAAAACGTAAGGGAAAACGCAGGCATCCCACGCGCCTGACAGAGTCCGGATGTACGCCCAAGATCTCCGGCCATTAACCCGTGCGCCTGGCCTTTACCCGTCCGGCGCAGACCGGGCAGCCGCACCTCTGCCCCCTGGCCCGGGAGTAGATGACCGCTTTCCAGACATGTCCCTCCGGACACTGCCACCAGACCTTCCGATGGCTCCCAACGGTCACCATCTCCGGCGTCAGGGCGCCGTTCAAGTCAGGGTGCCACTGGGCCGCCAACTCCGGCTCCAGTGTGGCAAGGTCATTGAACCCGGGTAGGACCTTCTTCCCGGTGCAGTAGGGACAGCCGCTGCGGTGCATGGTGCGGGACGCCACGATGGCGGCGTATTCGTGTCCCAACTCGCACTTCCACCAGACCTTGCGGTTGGAATTGGGAGAGACGGCGTCCGGGCGCAGCGTGCCGTTCTTCTCCGGATGCCACTGGGCGGCAAGGTCCGGGAACTGACTGGCCAGGTCGTTTTCCCCGGGGACAACGCGTCTTCCTGCGCAGACCGGACAGCCTGCCCCCTGGACCCGTGAAAAGATCACCGCCTGCCACTCATGGCCCCGCTCACATCGCCACCACACCTTGCGGCTGCTGCCGCCCACCACATTCCGGGGCGTCAGCGGCGCGTTTTTCGTGGGATGCCACTGCCGGGCAAGGTCCGGATTGGTGGTAGCCAGATCGTTTTCACCGGGCAGCAGCGCCTGATTGGCACAGTAGGGGCAGCCGCAGCCCTCCGTCCGGCTTTTCACCATGGCCCGCCAGACGTGGCCCTTCTCACAGATCCACCAGGCCAGTTTATGACTGCCGGGAAGCACCCTGTCCGGCGTGACGGAGCCGTTCATCGTGGGGTGCCATTGGGCGGCGAGTTTGGGATACCGGGACGCCAGATCGTCCCGGTCCGGCCAGAGCTGTTTCCCGGAGCAGCAGGGACAGCCCGCTCCGCCGCCTGTGCGGGTGCAGACCGCCGCCTGCCACTCGTGTCCGTCCGGACATCTCCACCACACCTTTTTTCTGCTGCCGCAGGTCAGATCTCCCGGTGTCAAAGGCAGATTCTTTTCGGGATGCCATTGCTCCAGCAAAAACGTCTTCCCGTTCTCCACGCAGTAGTCATACAGCGTCTGCCGCACGTCCGTCACCTCCTTTTGCAGCAAGCCGTCAATTTTCCTCATTTGATCGCGGGCTCCCGGGATGCGTGATACCACTCCAGGAATTGATCGTACATCTCCTCGCCCACGGCTCTGGCCTTGGCCGCGTCCTCCAGCTTGTCATAGCCGCCAAGATAATAGCACTTGCCCTTGAACACGATCTGGGCGATCCATTTGCCACGCCTTTTGTTGAAGTAGACGCCCCGCACGCCGCTGGTGTTGGCCTTGGAAACGGTCATGGAGTCGATTCCCTCCACAAACGTACCGTCCACAAAGTGAAGGCCGGACCGGTCCCGGTGCTTGCAGCCGCAGCTTGTCGTCTGCCCGTTCTCCAGATTGGACTGTCTGGTGGTGAACTCTGTGCCGCAGTCGCAGCGGCACCGCCACATGTGGAAGCCGTTCGCCTTTCCGGCGTATTCCTCCACGACGACCCGGCCGAACCGCTTTCCCACCAGATCCTTCATCGGCGGCGTTCTGGCGCAGCCACAGCTCGACACAGCGCCGGTGATCAGTCTGCGCTTGGTGGTCTCCAGCTCTTTCCCGCAGTCACAGCGGCACCGCCAGAGGGGATTCCGGTCTTTCGCCCGATTCCCCGTTTTTCCCAGGACCACCAGCCTGCCGAAGCGCATACCGGTCAGGTCCTTGATGGCGGCATAGTCCGGCTCGTCACAGCCGCAGCTTCTGACGGCTCCCGCGCTCAGCTTCCGGCTGTCCACCAGGACTTCCTTTCCGCAGTCGCAGCGGCACCGCCAGACGATGGTACCGCGATTCCGCCGCTCCGTTGGGGCGATGACCGTCAGCCGTCCGAAACGGGCGCCTGTAAAATCGTTTTTCATTGTTTTTTAGTTTTGATCGCTCATGGACCACATTGGCTGCCATACCCGTCAATGCTTGGCGGAGGAACACCGCCCCTGCTCTCAGCCGGACGCCATCTCGTCTGCGGATGCCGACCATTGTTGTTTTATATCCAGTTCCGTTTCGCGCATGACTTCGTCATAGCAGCGGCAGCACAGTTGGCCTCCGCCCGGTACATAGCCCACACGCCGGTCGATAGGCAGGTCTCTCGGGATATTCGTTATGCGTCCGCACAGAACGCATCGCTCATACAAATCGGACTTCGCTGATGATTGCCCTGCCTTGAATTTTCGCAGCATCATCTTATTACCTCCGGAATCCATATTCGCTGCTTTCCACCGTAACCGTCAAAGCACTCGGCGTATAAAATCATGCCCTCCCGGTACACACAAGTCGGGAGGGCATGATTTCATTTTAGTGGTATTCTGCATTCATCCGGAGCACTGGCGGGCGTAAGTTGTCCCGCCCACGCCACATCCGTCTGGCTCAGGGCAGGAGCATTCCGCAGGACCCAAAGCAGGTATCGGTACGGATCCAATCCATTTTCTTTCGCCGTTTCAATCAGACTGTAGATCACACTGCTGGCCTGCGCACCGCCCGGCGTATTGGCGAAGAGCCAGTTTTTGCGGCCCATCACAAATGGCTTTATGCTGCGCTCAGCACGGTTGTT
This sequence comes from Dysosmobacter sp. HCP28S3_G4, assembly GCF_052065175.1. Lineage (NCBI taxonomy): Bacteria > Bacillati > Bacillota > Clostridia > Eubacteriales > Oscillospiraceae > Dysosmobacter > Dysosmobacter sp. HCP28S3_G4. Next base: position 30,195 of record NZ_JBQHUP010000027.1, read on the forward strand.
GCTCAGTTCCAGACGGCCGTCCTCCAGATAACGGATCAAGTACGGCCACTGCTCCAACAGGTAATGGATCGCCCTGCCCATCGCGGATTTCGGAGCTGTTTTCGCCTGCATCTCATTCGCCCATGACAATAACGCGTCTAAAACAGGTTTTTCCTGTTCCAGCCGCTTCTCATACCGTTTTTCCGGCGTCAGTTCTGCAAAAGCCTCCTCCAACTTAAATAGCCGGGAGCAGTAGCATTCTCCAACCGCTGCCGGAGAGTCCTTCTGTTTTTCTTTGGGCAGTGTTTGCAGCGCTTCATCAAATTTTCGTCGTGCGTGTGCCCAGCACCCAACCACACGGATATTCTCCGGCAGCCTGTGGTAGCCCTGGTAGCCGTCTGCATGGAGCCAGCCGGAAAAGCCCTTCAGGAAGTTTTCCGCATGCTCCGCTTTCCGTGTGGGCTGGTACTCATACAGGACAATGGCCTGCTCTGCACAGCCGCTTGTCCGGTACAGCCACATGTAGGATTTGCTGGTTGAGGGCCGCCCCGCTTCTTTCAGCACCTGCAGGGTGGTCTCATCCGCGTGCAGCACCTGCTCTTTACAGAGTTTCTCATGCAGAACGTTGTAGATGGGCTGCAGCCACATCTCCGAGACATTCAGCAGCCAGTTGGACATGGTCTGCCGGGAGAGCTTCAGGCCCTGGCGGTTAAACTCCTGCTCCAGACGGTACAGAGGCGAGTACATCACGAACTTCTGTACAGCAATATGCGCCACAGCTTCCGCGGAAGCAAAACTGCCGGGCAGCAGTGCAGGCTCCTTCGGAGTTTTCAGAATGTTGGCCTCGCCAGTCTCCAGTTCGCAGTTCTTGCAGGCGTAGGTGTAGTATACGTCCTCGCGGATCCAGAACTTCGGCGGTTCCATCTTTAGTGTTCGATGTACTTCCTTACCAATCTCCACCATCTGGCTACCGCAGACCTCGCAGACCTGTTCTTCTTCCGGCAGACGGTGTTCCACCACCTCGGTGGGCGTCCCTTCCGGGACGACGTCCAGGACATTGCCGGACTTCCGTTTGCGCGCATGGGCTTTTACGGCGATCTGCTCCGGAGTAGCAGACTTGGTACCAAATGCGTAGGCCTCCAGCTCGTTAAATGGCAGTCCAAGCTGGTCCATAAATTCTTCGTGCATCTTCTCAGAGGAGGAGCCAAACTGCCGTTTTTTTGCGAGGCCAAGCTGCTCCAGAAGCCATTGGTTCTGGAGCTTCAGCTCAGCGAGTTGTGCCTGCTGAGATTCATATTCCGTGCGCGAAATAGTCACGGTTTCAGCCTGCTTTGCGGCAGTTTTCTTCTCATCTTTCATGAGATTATGATAGCACAAAACACGTTAAAAATCCAGAGTTTTCAATGCTTTCAGGCATTTTTTCCTTGCCTCAGAGCACAGCTAATCCCGTTACCGGACGGTGCGCCTTTGGCTGCTCGATCTTCAGTCCTTCCATGAACCAGCGGTATTGCTGCGGCGTCAGTGAACGCACTTCGGATTCGCTCCGTGGCCACTGGTACGCGCCCTGTTCCAGACGTTTGTACAGAAGAATGAAGCCGTCCTTTTCCCAGTACAGGCCCTTGATGCGGTCTCGCCGCCTCCCGCAAAACAGAAACAGCGTGTTGGTGAACGGATCCAGTTCAAACTGCTGTTGAACCATTCTGGCCAGACCGTCTATGCCCTTACGTAGATCGGTGTAGCCGCAGGCGATGTAGACCTTGTCAGCCCCGGTGAAGTCGTTCAGCATGTGCGGAGGATCTCAACCAGTGCTTTCAGCTGCTCGGCGCCGCATTGCGGATAAATGTCTATGCTGACATTGTCAAGATGCAGCGTAGCGGAACGTTCCAATGCGTTGCAACACACTTGCTTCGGTACTGGTAATTCCGCAAACGCAACCGCAGGCGTTTCAGGCAGCGTCGCCGTTGAGCCAGCAATAGACAACAGCTCTCGTTCCCAGCGATAGTATGTAGTTGGTGTGGTTCCTCTCTGTCTGCACCACTGCCGGACTGACAGTCCGCTGCTTCTGCAATCCTGAATTGCTCCTGCCCATTCCTGCAGCCGTGCCTGGTGTTTCAGTTCTGTGGATGTCATGGCATATCCCCCCTAACGTTAATAGTGGTGGAACGTTTCGCAACGTTCCACCACTATTATCCCATAGGAGTCTATACGCCGTTAACTTTGACGCTTACTTTCCACCGGCCATTCTCCGGGGATACACGTCTTTATAAAACCATCCCCTGAGCCGCATTTCGGCTCAGGGGCGGTTTTTTTGATTCAGTTCTGCAAGGAAGAAACCCAAAACAGGCCGGAGCTCATCCGGGTCTCAAAAGAGGATCGTCTATTTCCTGTTATGAAGTTTCAGGTAAAGCACTGGCAGATCAATTACTGCAGAGCTTTCCACGTCTCCTCGCCGTCATTCTGACAGTAGGTATGGGCATTGGTCGCTTCCATGATGTTGTAGTAGGCCCAGTAGCTGTCATCCAGGTCGCTGAACTTTACGATGCCGTCGGCATCATCCACGAAGTCTTCGTCGGCGCTGCGGCCAAGCATATGGTCCACAATAGTCGCCACGCAGGCACGGGTCACAGTGGCATTGGGACGGAAAGTGCCGTCGTCATAACCATTGATCCAGCCGTACTTGATAGAGCCGACAATCGCGTCATAATACCAGTCTCCGGAGTTGATATCCGTAAAGATATTCTCGCCGCTGTTGTCCAGCTTGGCAAAGCGCATGGCAATCACGGTGAATTCAGCGCGGGTTACAGCCTTGTTGGGCTTGAAGGTACCATCCTGGTAACCGGTGATAATGCCCATCTCGGACAGGGTGTAGACAGCAGGAGCGAACCAGTCGCTGTCCTTAACATCCGTATACTTGATCTCGGTGGGGACATCCTTGTTCAGCAGCAGATTGTAGAACATCTGAGCGACCTCAGCACGGGACATGTTCCGATTAGGAGCAAACGTACCGTCCTTGTAGCCGTGCAGGAAGACAATATGATCCTGTGTGTTCAGGCAGTCGGCAACGCCGGTATCCTTCGGATCGGCAACGCCGGGATTCCACTTAGCATACAGAGTCACGGTCTTCTCGTCGACCTTCACATCGTCCTTGACTGCTTTGGTCAGCTTTTCATCAAAGAACCAGCCGCCAAACTTGTAGCCCTTGCGGGTGGGAGAAGGCAGATCCTCATAAGCCTTGGTCCATTCCTTGCTCTTGCTCTCGGAAGCAATGCTGCCTGCGCCGTTGGTGTTGTATTTCAGAGTATACTTGGTAGAGGTAGAGGAGGAACCACCAGAGGAGGAACCACTGCCGCCGCTGTAACTAGACTTTTTGAAAGTGTAGGTATAGGTGGCATCCTGATCCTGCTTGCCAGTCAGATCAGCGTTCCACGCACCGGTCTTATAGCCGCTGTTGGCCTTCATGCCAGTAGGAATCTGGTCGCTGTTCAAAACAGCACCCTTATCGATTTCAACGGTCTTATCGGTGGTGCTGCCGTCAGCCCAAGTACCATTGACCACCTTGAAGGTAATGGTTACCTTTTCAGCGGGTTCAACTGCACTCTCGTACTTCCAGGTACCGACGATCTCCAGACCGCCTTCGGCCATGGGAACACGGCCACTCACGCCGACGCCGTTCACGGTCCAGCCCTGGAACTTCCAGACGCCGCCGCCAACAGTCACATCATCGGGAGCAGAAGCCACAGGCACCTGCTGACCAACGCTGTAGGTATACTCGTTCTTCGGAGCCTCTGCGGGAACACTCTCAACGCCGTTTTCATCGACGTACTTGTAGGTCACGCTGTACTCTGCGGGCTTGTTGGCCTCGTACTTCCAGGTACCGACGATCTCCAGACCGCCTTCGACCATGGGAACACGGCCACTCACGCCGACGCCGTTCACGGTCCAGCCCTGGAACTTCCAGACGCCGCCGCCAACAGTCACGTCATCGGGAGCAGAAGCCACAGGCACCTGCTGACCAACGCTGTAGGTATACTCGTTCTTCGGAAGCGTTGCCATCACTTCGGCGGGAACACTGTGGTCGTACTTGTAGGTCACACCGTACTCATCGGCGGCCTTGTTGGCCTCATACTTCCAGATACCGACGATCTCCAGACCGCCTTCGACCATGGGAACACGGCCACTCACGCCGACGCCGTTCACGGTCCAGCCCTGGAACTTCCAGACGCCGCCGCCAACAGTCACGTCAT
>NZ_JBQHUP010000028.1:0-33967 GCF_052065175.1 Dysosmobacter sp. HCP28S3_G4
GACCGCGAAGATGCTGTGCAAAGAGGCCATTGCCGTGGCCAACGCCATCGGCTGCACGCTGGATTATGAGACGGAGCTGGAGCATGCCTTCGAGGTGTCCCGTATGACGGACGAGACCATCAGCTCCATGGTGCAGGATGTGACCCATCACCGTGAGACCGAGATCCGGATCATCAACGGCGCTGTGTCCCGTCTGGGCAAGGAGCATGGCATTCCCACGCCCTGCAATGACCTGATCCTCAATCTCGTTCTGGCAAAGCAGTCCCTTTACCTCGGAAGATAACCCTTCCTGCGGCTTATTTCAGCCGCGCAGAAAGCACCGGGGCCGATGATACCGGCATGATAACGGCGATTCCCACACGGATCAACGGCTCTCGCCGCTTCATCCCAATAGCAGCGGGCGGCAGATCTTTCCTGCCGCCCGCTGCTATTGTTTACCATAAAAAGGGAATCCGTCCATCATCGGACAGATTCCTTTTTATGCTATTGGGCTTGGCCGGAGGTTCCGCTCCGACCGGTTCTCAAGCCAGTCCCGGAAACAGGATCGACACAAGCACGACTGCCGCGGTGCCAATGGTGGTGGACAGCACGGTTGTAATGAACATGGCGGGATAGGCGTCCTTCAGTTTCAGATGGCTCATGGGCAGCAGCATCAAAACAGAACCACAGTAGAGCATGGTGTCCAGGTTGGTGGATGCGAATGTGGAGACACGGTGAATCATATTGAGGCTCAGGCCCATGGCTTCCAGGCGGGGAGCGATGAGGGGCAGACCGATGAGCTGACAGGTGGAGCAGCCGCCGGTGAGGAACGCCAGCAGTGCAATGGAGATCCAGCAGATGATGACAGGATGGGCGTTGATTCCGGTGAGTACGTCCAGCATGGTCTGAAATGCCGCAGAGGTCGTGATGATGGTGCCAAAGCCGGTCACGGCGCTGACGCTCATGGTCATGGGAACGGATTCCGTCGCATCCTTGCTGAGCAGGCCCTTCAGATCCTTTCCGTGCAGCTGCTTCCAGAACAGTCCGATCGTGAGAATGTTGCAAATCACCGGGCAGGGAACAATATGCAGCTTCAGCGGATTGAATGCCAGGAACAGCAGCGCCATCGGAACCATAGCCAGCCAGAAATTCGGCTTGGGCATATCAGGCGTGAACTGGGGATCCAGTTGATCATGAGGTTCATAAGGACCAGGATCGCTGCGATCTCAACCGCGACACCCACCAAGCCGGGAATCAGGGCCGCATCCGCGGCGGTCCCCAGGGAGGTCATGGCCGCGGCATTGCCCACCTGCGGGCTGCCGGGCATGGACTGCGGGAAGGTAAACGAGCCAGCCGCCAGGACGCCCAGAATGAACTTCTTGGGGACGTCGCAGATCTCAAACACCTCCAATGCGATGGGATACATCAGAACAACCGCCACGCCGGCAGAGACGACTCTGCGTTCCAAAATCAGCGGTCTGAAATTCGGCAAGTACATGCGGGTGTTCACCATCTGCACCGCTTATACCCGGGCGCCAGATTTCTATTCCCAGGTCCTGTTTCCGGAGCTGGCCAGCCAGCTCCCCAACCGGCCTCTTTTCCCCTACCAATTCTCTTTGGTCGGTCTGCTGGACACGGATGAGAACGGCACCATTCCCTCCGATTTGTCCGAAATACTGACCGCGTTCGCCCAGAAGCACCATCTCATCATCGGCGTCAGCAACATCTTCTCCAACATCTCCCGGTTCGCGGAATACGCCGAGCAGGCCCGGAGAGCACCGAGCTTCTTCGACCGCTTCAGCAGGCCCTCCCCGTTCTTCTTCTATCTGGACTACGGTCTGTACATCATCCTGGACCGGATCCACGATGAAAAATTGCTGGCACAGTGCTGTCATCCCGCTCTGGAGCGGCTGTCCCAGTACGATGCCAAGAGGGTAAGAAAAGCGAAATTTCAACTGAGAAATGGAGCTGACTTTGAGGAAACCAGACAAAGTACAAAAGAAGCAAAAACTGAGAAACGCAGAATATTACCAGATGCAGCCAATATTGGATGAGCTGTATGCCAAAAGCCGGTCAGGAACGGTATTTACAAACCTGCTTCCGCTGATATGCTCGGAAAACAATATCAAAATGGCATATCGGAATATCCGGAAAAACGCAGGCAGCAAAACGCCCGGAACAGATGGCAGAACCATTCGCAGTCTGGATACATGGAGTACCCAGCGCCTGATAGGGCACATACAGAGCAAGTTCAACTGGTACAAGCCACAGAGTGTACGAAGAGTAGAAATCCCAAAACCGAATGGGAAAACCCGTTCCCTGGGCATTCCGACCATTACAGATCGACTTGTACAGCAGTGTATCCTTCAAATCCTGGAACCCATCTGTGAGGCAAAATTTCATCCCCACAGCTTTGGCTTCCGCCCCAATCGGGGATGTGAACATGCCATCGCGGCCGCCTACTTTAAAATGCAGAAACAACATCTGCACTATGTGGTAGATATTGATATCAAAGGGTTTTTCGACAATGTCAATCATGGAAAAAGCCATGAAATACGATACCTGAATGGATATCCGCTGCTGCCGCTGTCTGCTATTCAGCACCGGAACCCGATGAATTTCAACAAGAGTGTGAATAGCTATACAGTGGAAGGACGGCGGGAAATACATCGGATGCTGGAGCAAGTCAATATAGATGTGCTCCGGTATCTTCTGGAAAACCCCGAACCGGGAAGTATGGAATTCAATGACAAATGTATTGCAGTCTATTGTGCGCAGAAAGGAACCTGTGCCATATCCCATCGTCCATTGATGCCCGATGAGATCACCTTCTGCCGCATCAGAGAACAAGGGCACAAAGACGCATACAGGAATATTGTGATGATACATTGGATGTACCTACCGCTGTTGACAACACGTGAGTCAACAGAACTGGCAGCCGCACTCTCCGGCAAAGAGCGTTCCGCCGTCAATAAACTCCGCAAGAAAATGGGACTCGCTCAGATTTAAAGTAATTTTGTATGGTTTATCGATGATTTGATGCAATACTTTTGCCGATGGCACGCCGTATGATTTGGAAACAGTCACGTACGGTGTAGAGTGGGGGAAAACCTGTAGATAATTTCAAAGGGTTACCTATCACTATTTTCAGGAAATGTGAAAGACGGTAAATTCGTGCTGGCCCACAACGGTATTCTCTACAATGACCGGCTTCTGCGGTGTAGCAATGGCTTGCCGAAGACGAAAATTGAAACCGACAGCTACATTGCGGTACAACTCATTGAGCAGAAAAAGGCCCTCGATTTCTCCAGCCTGAAGTACATGGCGGAGCAGGTCGAGGGCATTTTTTCGTTTACGGTGCTGGATGAGCATGAGAATCTCTATTTTGTGAAAGGGGACAATACTTCTTCTGTGCCGTACGAGGGTAATAGATCGCATCGTTCCGAGGAAAGATGGGATCACCCTACTATAAAGGAGAGTGCGGTAATAAGTCCTGTGACCTGGAACAGATGCTGGGAATCTATCTATTGCAGAACATTACAGTCTCTCTGACCCAGACAGAACAAGGATCATTCCAAACTAAGGCAATACCGCACAGAAAAGATGCGAAATAAAGGTAAGTGTGGTAAAATATGGGCATGGATAAGCAAGTAAGTCTGTCTGGCCTGAGCGATGAATTGGCGCAGGTGCGGACAAAGAAAAAAGAATTTCTATCGCAGATAGAACGCATCGTCCCGTGGGGAGAGTGGCTCACACTCATCAGGCCGTATTACTACAAGGGGGAACGCGGCAATAAGCCCTACGATTTGGAACGTATGCTGAGGATCTATCTGCTGCAAAACCTGTATGATCTGGCGGACGAAGCAACAGTGGCTGAGGTCATAGACAGCCGTGCCTTTTCGGAGTTCTGCGGAGTGGACTCCAGCAACCAGGTGCCGGATGGCGATACACTGGGGCGTTTTCGGAATCTGCTGATACGCAATGGGCTGCAGGAGAAGCTGTTCCGCCAGGTAGTGGAGCTTTTGCAGCAAAGAGGACTTATCCTCAAAAAAAGGACCATTGTGGACTCCACGATCATTGCAGCGCCATCCTCCACAAAAAATCAGGAAAAGCAGCGGGACCCGGACGCGCATCAGGTGAAGAAGGGAAACACATGGTACTTCGGCTACAAGGCGCACGTTGGAGTGGACAAGGATACCGGTCTGGTCCACACCGTTGAGGTGACTGGGGCCAATACCCATGATGTGGTTATGACCTCCAAGCTGCTGACCGGTGACGAAGAAAGTGTCTATGGAGACAGCGGGTATCTTGGTGCGGACAAACGTGAGGATAGCATCCGAAGGAATCGCCAGGGAAGGCGCATCCGCTACAGGATTAACCGCCGCCCTTCTCAAATCAGGAAGAAACCAACCAGGGCACAGGGCCAGCTCAAGCGCAGAGAGCACGAAAAGTCATCCATTCGCGCTAAAGTGGAACACGTATTTGCGGTCGTCAAGGGTCGGTTCCGATACCGAAAGACACGGTACCGGGGCCTGCGGAAGCAGACCGCCAAATTGAATATGCTGTTCGCTTTGGAGAACCTGATCTTGGCTGACAGGCCCTGCCTGGCAGCCTGAGTTGGTGCGCCCTGCCAGGCGAACCGAGGGGATAATACTGGCTGCCCTGCAGACGAGCTTACTACGGCTCTCCCTATACGCTATTTGTGCGGTGTTGCCCTAAATATGGTGCTTGTTCTGACAAATCTGATTCTGGCTGACAGGCCTTGTCTGGCCATCTGAGGCGCTTTGCCTGCGGACACCCTAAGGGACCATCCCCAACCACATCGCTGGTTGGGGATGTCTTGTTTTACTCAGATCCAGTTATGCAGTGTTGCCCAATAAAATCAAAAAAATTGGAAAAAAAGAAAAGAAAAATTTGTCTGACCTTACAGGACGTGTTATAATTTAAACGCAAGATAATTGAAACAGGAGGAAACTGAACTTGGAAAAGCGCAAGGAGGGTGCCACGCTGGTGGACACAACGGTGGACGAGATCATCAAGCTGATCCTGGACCACAACATGAAGGCCGGAGACCGTCTGCCTAATGAATACGATCTGGCGCAGCAGTTGGGGATCGGCCGCAGCACGCTGCGGGAGGCCACCCGGCGGCTGGTCTCCCGGAACATCCTGGAGGTACGGCAGGGCTCCGGCACCTTTGTGTCCGCCAAGCAGGGCGTACCTGAGGACCCCCTGGGGCTGACATTCATGGGCGATGATCCCTATCTGGCGCTGGATCTGCTGGACATCCGTCTGATGCTGGAGCCGGAGATCTGCTCCATCGTGGCACGGCGGGCTAACAGCGTGCAATTGGAACAGCTGCAGTTCTACTGCGATGAGGTCAGCCGCCTCATTGAGGAGGATCAGGATTACTCTGAGGCAGACACCCAGTTCCACCGGTATCTGGCGGAGTGCAGCGGTAACCGGGTGTTGAAGAACCTGATCCCCGTCATCACGTCCTCCGTCCGGGTGAACATCGCCACCACCAAGGATGAACACCGTCTGATGACCAACGTGCAGCACCGCCGCATCATGGACGCCATCCTGCGGCGGGATGCCGCCGGTGCCCGGTACAATATGATCGTTCATCTGAACACCAACCGTGACTTTATGGCTAGAAATGCAAAGCAGCTGAAAAAACGTTAAAAATTCGTCATACAAGCGTAAACGTTTACCGGCAAAAGTGGTCCCTCCGGGGACCGCTTTTTGTAGCCAGAAACTGACAATTTATACAAATAGAATCATTTTTACCTGTCCAATCCTCCAAAATATTGTGAATTTTTGAACAATTATTGACTGATGAATTTTGGAGTGCTATCTTTAAACATGTAAAATACATCTGATGAATTTCGGATACAGCTGATCGGATGTAAAATGATGAAAAGAAGGAGTAACAACAATGAAAAAGATCATGGCAATGCTGATGGCAGCAGCAATGACCCTCTCCCTGGCAGCCTGCGGCTCTAGCGGGGCTTCCTCCGGCAACTCCGGCGCCGCCTCCGGCACCTCCAATTCCGGCGAGACCATCACCTTCAAGATGCACTTCGTGGATCCCGAGACCGCTCCCTATGTGCAGGGCGGCCAGAAGATCGCCGAGCTGGTGTCCGCCGCCACTGACGGCCGTATCCAGATCGAGGTCATGGCCGGCGGCTCCCTGGGCGGCGAGCGCGACACCATCGAGCTGGCTATGGACAACAGCCTGGACATCGCCACCTGCGCCAACTCCGTTCTGACCAACTTTATCCCCGAGATGGGCATTCTGGACCAGGCTTATCTGTGGAAGAATGCCGACGAGGCGCACGCCGCCGTGGACGGCACCCTGGGCGATCTGATCAAGGAGGCCGCTGAGAAGCAGGGCCTGCATGTCATCGGCTTCCTGGAGTCCGGCTTCCGGAACACCTTCTCCACCAAGCCCATCCAGACCATTGATGACTTCAAGGGCGTGACCATCCGCACCATGGAGAACCAGTATCACCAGGCCGCCTTCGAGTCCTTCGGCGCCATGCCCATCGCCATGAGCTACAACGACGTGTTCACCGCTCTGCAGCAGGGTACCATCGACGCTTGCGAGAACGCCACCTCCAACTGCCTGAACTCCGGTTACTATGAGGTCACCAAGAACGTCACCAACACCCAGCACGCCTTCGTGTACATCCTGATGTGCATGTCTGACGATGCCTGGAACAAGATCCCCGAGGATCTGCGTGAGCCCTTCATGAACGCCGTCCAGGAGGGTGTCGAGTACGAGCGGAACCTGCTGAACGAGGCCAACGCCGAGGCTACCGCGAAGCTGAAGGATCTGGGTGTTTCCTTCTACGACATCGACATCCCCACTCTGCAGGCCGCCTATCAGGCCAAGGCTAAGGAGAAGGGCTTCACCTTCGATCCCACTTGGCAGGCTGCTGTTGACGAGGCCATCGCCAGCGTGGCCTGAGTCTCCGGAACGAATTTCCTGGTTTCCCGCAGATGACAATGGGAGCCGCCTGAGCGGCGGCTCCCATTTACTATCTGAGAAACTCTAAGAGAATGAGAGAGGTGCTTCGCACAATGAAAAAACTCCTCGGCAAACTGCAGCACCTGGAAAACCTGGTGCTGGTCATCACTTTCACAGTGATGGTGGCCGCCATCTTCATCCAGGTGGTCAACCGCAATATCTTCAAGATCCCTGTCTCCGGCTTTGAAGAGGCCGCCAAGTACTGTATGGTCTACATGGTCATGCTGGGTACGGAACTGGGCTTGCGGGACGGCACCCAGATCGCCGTTACCGGCGTGGTGGACAAATTCAAGGGCAAGGCCCACAAGGTCCTGCTGATAGTGGCGAAGGTCATCGTCATTGCTTTTGCCGCCATGATGACCAACATCTCCCTGAGCATGGTGCTCAAGCAGGTAAGGACCGGACAGACTTCTCCCGGTCTGGGCATCCCTATGACCGTTCCCTACTTTGCTCTGCTGCTGAGCTTCGCCCTGATCACCGTGATTCAGATCGTTCTGCTGCTCAAGATGATTCTGAATTTCAACAAGCCGGAGGAAGATGAGACGGCTGTTTCCAAGAAGGAGGCGGAAGACTGATGGCTGGTATTATCATGTTTGGCGGCTTCGCGCTGCTGCTGATCCTGGGCGTGCCCATTGCCCTGTCCCTGGGCGCCGCCACCCTGGCGGCTATCCTGCTGGACCCGTCGCTGGGCGTCTCCGCCACCACCGTCGGCCAGCGGATCTTCGGCGGTCTGGACTCTACGTCCATCATGGCCATCGCGTTTTTCGTGCTGGCCGGCAACCTGATGACCAAGGGCGGCATTTCCAGCCGGATCTGTGACTTCTGCCGGTCCATCATCGGCGGCATCCGGGGCGGTATGGGCGTCGTGCTGGTGCTGGCCTGCGCCTTTTTCGCGGCCCTGTCCGGCTCCGCTCCCGCAACCGTGGTGGCCATCGGCGTCATGCTGTATCCCGACATGGTGAAGATGGGCTATCCCAAGGACCGCACCGCCGGACTGCTGGTGGTGTCCGGCGGCCTGGGCCCCATTATCCCGCCCAGTATCATCATGGTGGTGTACGCTACCATCACCGGCGCCTCTGTGGGCGACATGTTTAAGTCCGGCATGGCCATCGGCATCATGATCGTCGTTGCCCTGTCCATCGTGGTCCTGTTCTATGCCCACAAGGAGCGCTGGCCCAAGGATGACATCCACTTCAACCTGAAGGAATTCCTGCACAACTTCTTCAGCGCCATTCCCGCGCTGCTGCTGCCGGTCATCATCTTGGGCGGCATCTACTCCGGCCTTCTGACGCCCACCGAATCCTCTGCCATCGCCGTGGTGTGGGCCCTCATCGCCGGAATGTTCATCTACAAGGAGCTGAAGCCCAAGGATCTGTACCAGATCTTTATCGACTCCGCCAAGGGCTCCGCCATGACCCTGTTCATCATCGCCACCTCCACCGCCTTTGCCTGGCTGTTCGCCTACTCCGGCCTGTCTAAGCAGATGGTGGACTTCGTGGTGGGCCTGAACCTGACGCCCGCTCTGTTCTGCCTGATGATCGCCATCATCCTGCTGATCTTCGGCACCTTCCTGGAGGGCATCGCCACCTGCGTGCTGCTGGTCCCCGTGCTGTGGCCCATCGCCCAGGCGTTGGGCATCAACGTAATTCACTTCGGCATGATCGTCTCCATCGCCAACGTGGTGGGAACCATGACGCCGCCTGTGGCCGTCAACATCTTCTCTGCCGCCTCTGTCACCAAGCTGAAGATGGGCGAGATCGTCAAGGGTCAGTGGCCCTTCTTCGTGGGCTATATCTTCGTGTTCTTCCTGGTGGTCCTGATCCCCCAGATCAGCACCTTCCTGCTGTGATCTTTTCCGGTCTCCGGAGCCTGGCTCGCCGGGCTCCGGGGGCCAAGCGGACTGACTTTCGTACGCTTTTGAAAAGTCAGTCTATTTTTTCAAAAAACTTTGCTGAATTTGTCTGATGAATTTGACGGATAATTTGCTTGCCGTCATGAGTACCATAAAGGAGGATTTCACAAATGCGCAGTTTGGAAAATAAAGAGCGTATGGAAAAATGGAGCGTGCAGTCTCCGGAGGAGCCGGGCTTCCACGCCGTCATTACCCCTGACAAATGCGAGTGCCAGGAGACTCAGATGTACCGGCTGAACCTGCTGAAGGGCCAGTCCTACACCCTGGAGTCCAAGGACTCTGAGCTGCATCCCGTGCTCATCAGCGGCGCTGCCAAGCTGTCTGACCATTCCGTGCTCAATGAGACTATGAAGCAGTTCGACGCGTTCTACATTCCCGGCAATGACTCCGTGACCATCACCGCCCTGGAGGACTGCATCTTCTACATCGCCGGTGCCAAGTACGAGGGCGTCGGCAAGGCCTTCTTCCGGTCCTTCGACCTGTCCCAGCCCGTGGGCGATATCCACCAGATCCACGGCACCGGCATCGGCCAGCGGGAGGTCATGATGACCCTGTCCGACAAGGACGAGGCCTCCCGCCTGATCTGCGGCCTCACCTGGGGTGGCGAGGGAGCCTGGACCAGCTGGCCTCCTCACCAGCATGAGAAGGATCTGGAGGAGATCTACTGCTACTTCGACATGCCCCTGCCTCACTTCGGCTTCCACATCAGCTATCTGAAGAGCGGCGAGGTGGAGGACATCGTCACTCACACCGTGCACTCCGGCACCTTTGTGCAGGCGCCCGTGGGCTATCATCCCACCGTGGCCAGCCCCGGCACCCGCAACGCCTATCTGTGGTGCCTGGGTGCCCTGCGCCACTCCAGCCGCAGCTACAATCTGGCGGTCCTGGACCCCGCCCTGGAGAGCTTCAACTCCGAGCGCTGAGCGATCTGTCTCCGGGACTGCCCGGACGACACTGCCGTCATTGAACGGCCCGCGCGACCTGCGCGATTGAATTTGAATGATGATGGAGGAACTCTATTATGACGAATCTGTTTGATCTCACCGGCAGAAAGGCCATCGTGACCGGCGGCACCCGCGGCCTGGGCAAGAGCATGGCCGAGGGCCTGATGGAGGCCGGCGCTTCCGTGGTCATCTTCGGCACCAGCGACAAGGTGCAGGACGTGGCGGCGGAGTTCTGCGCCAAGGGCCTGGACTGCAAGGGCCTGAAGGTGAATCTGGCCAGCGCTGAGGAGCGCAAGGCCGGCTTTGAGAAAGCTGTGGAGATCCTGGGCGGTCTGGACATCATCCTGAACGCCGCCGGTATCCAGCGCCGCCACGAGAGCCCCAACTTCCCCATGGAGGACTGGAACGAGGTCATCGAGGTCAACATGACCGCTCCCTTCGACCTGAGCCAGATGGCCGCCCGGGAGTTCCTGAAAAAGGAGAAGCCCTACGGCAAGATTATCAACATCGCCTCCATGCTGTCCTTCTTCGGCGGCCAGACCGTCCCCGCCTACGCGGCGTCCAAGGGCGGCGTGGCCCAGTTCAGCAAGGGCATGGCCAACGAGCTGGCCTGCAAGGGCATCAACGTCAACTGTATCGCCCCCGGCTACATGGCCACTGACATGAATGTGGCTCTCACCGACCCCAACAACCCCCGCTGCAAGATCATCACCGACCGCATCCCCGCGGGCCGCTGGGGCACCGGCGAGGACATGAAGGGAACCGCCATCTTCCTGGCCTCCCACGCCTCCGACTATCTGGACGGCGCCGTGATTCCCGTGGACGGCGGCTATCTGGTGAAATAAAAAGGGGGAGCGGAGAATTATGGCAAAGTATACTGTTTGCGTCAGCGACGAGCGCCACGCCAGCTATGAGGTGGAGCGCGCCATGCTCCAGTCCATCGACGCGGAGCTGAAGCTCTGCCACTGCGGGAGCGACGAGGACATCGCCGTCCAGTGCGCCGATGCCGACGCCGTCCTGCTGGACCTGGCCCCCATGACCGCCAAGGCCATCGCCGGTCTGAAGAAGTGTAGGGTCATCAGCCGCTACGGCGTGGGCTTTGAGAACGTGGACCTGGCCGCGGCCACCGCCGCCGGCATCCAGGTGACCAACGTCCCCGACTACTGCATGGAGGACGTGTCCGACCATGCCCTGGCCCTGATGCTGTCCTGCCTGCGCCACATCCCCATGCGGGACCGGAAGGTCCGGGAGGGCGCCTGGAACCTCCAGGCCACCAGCTTCCGCCTGAAGGACAAGACTCTGGGCGTCATCGGCGCCGGACGCATCGCCCGGGCCCTGATCCGGAAGGTCAGCGGCTTCGGCCTGAAGGAGGTCGTGGCCTATGATCCCTACATCTCTGCCGAGGATCTGGCCAAGATCGGCGTGCGGAAGGTGGAGCTGGACGAGCTGCTGGCCGTCTCCGATATCATCTCCCTGCACCTCCACGCCAACGCTGAGACCAACGGCATGATCAACAAAGAGACCCTGGGCAAGATGAAGCCCACCGCCATCCTCATCAACGTCAGCCGCGGTCCCCTGGTGAACGACACCGACCTGCTGGAGGCCCTGCGGGAGGGCCGCATCCTGGCCGCTGGTCTGGACACCCACAACCACGAGCCTCTGGGCGCTGATTCCCCCTTCTGCCAGCTGGACAATGTGGTCCTCACCGACCACACCGCCTACTCCACCGCCGAGGGCGTCCAGGAGCTGAAGACCAAGGCCGCCCAGAACGTCATCGACGTGCTCACCGGCGCGGCGCCCAAGTATCCTGTCAACAAGCTGTAATCAAACAAAGCTGCCGGGTCCCGGAGGGGACCCGGACGGAAAGGAAGCATATCAATGGAAATCATCGACCGTCTTTCCAACGCGGGCGTCGTGCCTGTTGTTGTCATCGAGAACGCCGCTGACGCCGTCCCCACCGCCAAAGCCCTGCTGGCCGGCGGCATCGACGTCATGGAGATCACCTTCCGCACCGCCGCCGCCAGGGAATCCATCGCCGCCGTGGCCAAGGAGTGCCCCGACATGGTGGTGGGCGCCGGCACCGTCCTGAATCTGGAGCAGTGCAAGGCCGCCGTGGAAGCCGGCGCCAGGTTCATCGTGTCCCCCGGCTACTGCGAGGAAGTGGTGGCCTGGTGCGTGGAGAACAACGTGGCCATCACCCCGGGCTGCGTCACCCCCACTGAGATCATGGCCGCCATCGCCCAGGGCCTGAAGGTGGTCAAGTTCTTCCCCGCCAACGTCTATGGCGGCCTCACTGCCATGAAGTCCCTGTCCGGCCCCTTCGGCGGCATCAAGTTCATCCCCACCGGCGGCGTCAACGGCAAGAACCTGGATGAGTACATCGCCGCTCCCTTCATCCACGCCGTGGGCGGCAGCTGGCTGTGCACCAAGGCCGACATCTCCGCCCACAACTTTGACAAGATCACCGCGCTGTGCAAAGAGGCCCGGAAGATCGCCCTGGGCTTCGAGGTGGCCCACATCGGCGTCAACACCGCCGACGGCGATGCCTCCATGGAGGTCTGCCGCCAGCTGAACGACGCCTTCGGCTTCGAGACCAAGGAGGGCAACAGCTCCAACTTCGCCAGTTCCGCCGTGGAAGTGATGAAGTCTCAGTACCTGGGCGACAACGGCCACATCGCCATCCGCACCAACTCCATCCCCCGGGCCGCCGTGGAGCTGGCCAAGGCGGGCTTTGAGCTGGACGAGTCCACCGCCAAGTACAAGGGCGACAAGATGACCGCGGTTTATCTGAAGCAGCAGTTCGGCGGCTTTGCCGTGCACCTGCTGCAGAAATAAGAGGGAGGAACGCACAATGAAATTTCTGACTTTCGGTGAGATCATGCTCCGTCTGAAGGCACCCGGACAGGAGTGCTTCTTCCAGTCTCCCATGCTGGAGGCTACCTTCGGCGGCGGCGAGGCCAACGTGGCCGTGTCCCTGGCCAACTACGGCATGGACGCCGGCTTCCTGACCGTCCTGCCCTCCAACGCCATCGGTGACGAGTGCGTCAAGGAGCTGCGCCGCTTCGGCGTGGACACCTCCCGTATCCTGCGGGGCGAGGGCCGCATGGGCATCTATTTCCTGGAGGGCGGCGCCAACCAGCGTCCCTCCAAGGTGGTCTATGACCGCGCCTGGTCCTCCATCGCCATGGCCAAGCCCGGCTCCATCGACTGGGACAAGGCTTTCGAGGGCGTGGAGTGGTTCCACATCACCGGCATCACCCCCGCCATCTCCGAGACCGCCATGGAGCTGTCCCTGGAGAGCGTGAAGGAGGCTAAGAAGCGGGGCATCACCGTGTCCTGCGACCTGAACTACCGCAAGAACCTGTGGAAGTACGGCAAGCGCGCCGCCGAGGTCATGCGGGAGATCGCCAACTTCGTGGACGTGGCCATCGCCAACGAGGAGGACGTGCAGAAGTCCCTGGAGATCACCACCGATGTGGTGGTGGAGTCCGGCGAGCTGGACCGCGAGAAGTACCGCGACCTGGGCAACAAGGTCCTGGCCGCCTATCCCAACATGAAGATGATCGCCATCACCCTGCGGGAGAGCCACAGCGCCGACTGGAACGGCTGGGCCGCCTGCCTCAACGACGGCGAGAACTTCTATGTCTCCAAGAAGTACGAGATCCGGGATATCGTGGACCGCGTGGGCGGCGGCGACAGCTTTGCCGGCGGCCTGATCTACGGCCTGAACACCTACGAGGACAAGCAGCAGGCCCTGGAGTTCGCCGTGGCGGCCTCCTGCCTGAAGCACAGCATCATCGGTGACTTCAACCGCGTGGGCGTCTCGGACGTGGAGAAGCTCATGGGCGGCGACGGCACCGGCCGCGTGCAGAGATAACGGTATGAGCTGCTTTTACTGTGAAAAGGACGAGCGCCTGCTGGCGCTGATGACCCCGCTGGCCGAGCTGCGCTGGGCGGATGTGTATCTGTTCAACGACCAGAAGCACCAGGGCCGCTGCGTGGTGGCACTGAAGGGCCATCACGATGAGATCTGGCAGCTGACCGACGAACAGCGCAGCGGCTTCTTCGGTGAAGTCTCCCTGGTGGCGGAGGCCATCGCCCGCTATGCAAAAGCGGACAAGATCAATTACGCCATCTACGGGGATATCGTCTCCCACTTCCATGTCCATGTGGTCCCCAAAACGAAAGACGGCCTGCAGTGGGGCGGTCCCTTCACCGACAACATTCCCAAGGTCACTATGGAACCGGAGGCCTTTCAGGCTGTGGGCCGGGCTGTTCTCAGCGCGATGGATGACATCGCGGCGGAGAAGGGCCTGCCCGTGGTGAAACACCTGATGTGAGGGCTCTCCCTGTTCCGGTGAACATACTCCTTCGTGTGGGCAGCAATGGAAGCTTCCATTGCTGCCCTGCGCTATCCTGAAAAATCCGCGGAACATCCGCGTGAGGAGGAAAATTTTTATGATGCAGGATCAGGAACTGACCAGCCAGAAGCTGCGGGAGATCGCTCCGGAGCTGGACCCCCTGCGCCTGGGCACCGGCTGGAAGCCGGAAGACCTGAGCAAGCCGCAGATTATCATTGAGAGCACCTTCGGTGACAGCCATCCCGGCAGCGGCCATCTGCTGGAGCTGGCGGAGGAGGTCCGGCGGGGCGTCAGGGACGCCGGTGGTTTCGGCGCACGTTACTTTACCACCGACATCTGCGACGGAGAGTCCCAGGGCCACGACGGCATCAACTACTCCCTGGCCTCCCGGGACATGATCGCCAACATGATCGAGATCCACGCCAATGCCACCCCCTTTGACGGCGGCGTGTTCCTGGCCAGCTGTGACAAAGGGATGCCCGCCCATCTCATGGGCATCGGCCGGGTGGACCTGCCCTCCATCATGGTCACCGGCGGCGTCATGGACCCCGGTCCGGACCTGCTGACCCTGGAGCAGATCGGCAAGTACAGCGCCATGTTCGAGCGGCATGAAATTACCGAGGAGAAGTTCCGCTATTACAAGCAGAACGCCTGCCCCTCCTGCGGCGCCTGCTCCTTCATGGGCACCGCCTCTACCATGCAGATCATGGCGGAGTCCCTGGGACTGATGCTGCCCGGCACCGCCCTGATGCCCGCCACCAGCCCGGAGCTGCGGCGGGCGGCCTACGAGGCCGGAAAGCAGTCCGTCCGGCTGGCCCGGGAGGGGCTGACGGCCCGGAAGATCGTCACCCGGGCGTCCTTTGAGAACGCCATCATCGTCCACGCGGCCATCTCCGGCTCCACCAACGCCCTGCTGCACCTGCCCGCCATCGCCCAGGAGTTCGGTATTGACATCGACGGCGACACCTTTGACCGGCTTCACCGGGGCATGCACTACCTGCTGGACATCCGGCCCGCCGGACGGTGGCCCGCCGCCTTCTTCTACGCCGCCGGCGGCGTACCCGCCATCATGGAGGAGATCCGGCAGTTCCTGCACCTGGACGTTCTGACCGTCACCGGAAAGACCCTGGGGGAGAATTTGGAGGATCTGCGTCAGAACGGTTTCTACGATCGCAGCGCCGAGGCCCTGAAAAAGCTGGGCCTGGAACGCCGGGACATCATCCGACCCTTTGACGATCCCTTCGGTACCGACGGCAGCATCGCCGTCCTGAAGGGCAATCTCTGCCCCGACGGCGCCGTCATCAAGCACACCGCCGCCCCGAAAGAGATGTTTGACGCTACCTTGAGGGCCCGTCCCTTCGACTGCGAGGAGGACGCCATCCACGCCGTGCTCACCCATCAGATCCAGCCCGGCGACGCGGTGATCATCCGCTACGAGGGTCCCCGGGGCAGCGGCATGCCGGAGATGTTCTACACCACGGAGGCCATCTCCTCTGACCCGGAGCTGGCCAGGTCCATTGCCCTGCTGACGGATGGCCGGTTCTCCGGCGCCTCCAAGGGCCCGGCCATTGGCCACATCTCCCCCGAGGCGGCCCAGGGCGGCCCCATCGCGCTGGTAGAGGAGGGGGACCTGATCCACATCGACGTCGTCGCACGCCGTCTGGAGATCGTGGGGGCGGCCGGAGAGCGGAAGAGCCCCGCCGAGATGGACGCCATCCTGACGGAGCGCCGGAAGGCCTGGCAGCCCCGTCCCTCCCGGTACACCGGCGGCGTGCTGAAGTTGTTCTCCCAGCACGCTCAGTCCCCCATGCGGGGCGGAAACATGAAATAACCGCTGCAAGGAGGCTTTCTCAATGGAACACAAAAACCCGCTGCTGAACCCGGCCGCCACCGACAGATTCATCACCGTGGGAGAGATCATGCTCCGGCTCTCCCCGCCCAACTACGAGAAGATCCGCATGACCTCCGCCTTTGAGGCCAACTACGGCGGCAGCGAGGCCAACATCGCCATGGCCCTGGCCAACCTGGGGGTGGACAGCACCTTCTTCAGCGTGGTGCCCAACAACTCCCTGGGCAAGAGCGCCATCCGCCATCTCCGCAGCAACGATGTCCACTGCACGCCGGTGATCCTCAGCACGCCGGAGCAGACCCCCACCCACCGGTTGGGCAGCTACTATCTGGAGACCGGCTACGGCATCCGGCCCAGCAAGGTCATCTACGACCGGAAGCACAGCGCCATCACGGAGTTTGACTTCAGCCAGGTGGATCTGGAGGCGCTGCTGGGGGAGTTCACCTGGCTCCATCTCAGCGGCATCACCCCGGCCCTGGGCCCCAACTGCCGGAAGCTGGTAATGGACTGCCTGCGCATCGCCAAGGGAAAAGGCCTGACCACCAGCTTTGACGGCAACTTCCGCAGCTCCCTCTGGTCCTGGGAGGAGGCCCGGGACGTCTGCACGGAGTATCTGCCCTATGTGGACGTGCTGTTCGGCATCGAGCCCTACCATCTGTGGCGGGACGAGGGCGACCACAGCCGGGGGGACTGGAAGGACGATGTGCCCTTCCGTCCCAGCTACGAGCAGCAGGACGAGATCTTCCAGGCGTTCATTGAGCGCTATCCCAATCTCCGCTGCATCGCCCGCCATGTGCGGTATGTTCACAGCGGCAGCGAGAACAGCCTGAAAGCCTTCATGTGGTATGAGGGCCACACCTTTGAGAGCAAGCTGTTCACCTTCAACATCCTGGACCGGGTGGGCGGCGGCGACGCCTTCGCCAGCGGCCTGATCTATGCCATGATGCACGCCTACAAGCCCATGGACATGATCAACTTCGCCGTGGCCAGCAGCGCCATCAAGCACACCATCCGGGGCGATGCCAATATCACCGACGACGTGTCCGGCATCCACAATCTGATGAACATGGACTACGACATTAAGCGCTGAAACTCTGCCTGTTGCTCTTTTGCGCGAAGAAACTTTCGTTGGGGGAGTCAACAAATTTCAAAAGTGTGGCAGCCATGCCTGCTTCGTAAGGAAGCGGGCATGGCTGCGCGATTATCTCAGTCACCCTGTATGAACTGTGAATATGGAGAAGCGCCTGAGTGTACAGGGTATGCGCTCCTGTCAGAACAGGAGGAAATAAATCTGGCCCAATACAGAAAGGCGCGTGGCAGTCCCGGCCACAGTTGGCCAGCGCAAGATGATTCTGTGCCTGTGGTTTCCTTTGCCCCGACCGGAGATGACAAGCCTGTAGCAGCTATGCTTACTGTAACCTCTATGGCCTATGGATGGCTGAGTTCTTAGGGAACCTCTGATTTAATCCGCACTACCATAAAGGCTCCGGATGTGGGATAATAAGACTATCACAGCAATGGTGGTGCATGACGATGAAGAAACAGGAAACATTTACGGATATCGAATGATTCATGCTCAGCTGGCAGTATTTTTTGCTGATCGCATGCCGGAATAACCTGCTGCATACCGGCATGTCAAGGATCAAGATGAACGGGGGCTGGCGCCCCCGCCCTTGACATGCCCACGATCTACTGTTATTTTGAAAACAAGGCGGCAGCAGCTTGCACCACTTCCACCTTGAATATATTTTGCTCTATTTGCACCGCATTTCGGTGTTTACACAGAATTTGGGACAGACCCGGTTCCAAGATGCTTCATTATGCCCGCATCCGAATGTGTTCCTGTTTCAGGCTCCGAATAATATTTACTTCGTCCATCTCTTTCTTCAAATCACTCGTCAAAAGGTTCAAATATCCCTCTGTAATCGCAAGGCTGCTATGACCGAGTATCTTTTGAAGAACCACAACCGAACCGCCCATAGTCGCCCATTTTTTCGCAAATGTGTGTCTGAAACGATGAACGCCTGTCTGTTCTAATCCTCTTTCGTGGCAGTAATCCCAAAGTGCGTGATAATTACTGCTTCTGGTAAGTTGCTTGCCATAGACAGAGCAAAAAAGCCAATCATCAATACCTCCGCCGCGATACTGTAAATACTCTTTGAGGATTTTGATAATATCCTCATTCAAGGGGATAATGAGAGGTTTGCGGTTCTTTGTGGTATTCACATAGACTACCGAATTATCAAAATCCACATCCCGGATTTTGATGTTAATAAGACTGTTTTGGCGGACGCCAGTAGAAAGAAGAAAATTGACAATCACCCAACTGCGATAAGTAGAAAAGATACACTTCCGCACATCTGGCTTTTTCAGCAGCATCTTCAATTCATCGTCCGTGTATGTCTGGATGGGGGCTTTATCTGCTTTTGGAAGAGGGATTTCAAAGAACGGCAGATACTTACATTTCATAAAAAATCGCATCAGCGTTTTTAAGTCTCTCGCATACGTTCCCATAGAAACTTCGTTCAAATCAGGGTCTTCCCTCAACGAAATATAGAAATCAGCCATTGTCTGTGGGGACATTGAAGAAATCGGCGTGTCTGCCGGGATACGCTTGTAAATCTGCTTAATGGATTCCCGATAATGGTTGATCGTCCCATCCCGCAGGTTGCGGGCTTTACAATCCAAAATATACTCTTCAAAGCCCTCTTGAAACGTCTTTTCATTGGGGAAGCACATCCTGATTTTCTTCATCATTTCACCCTCCAAATACGCAAAAACAGGAAGCACATCTCTCGCATTTCCACGAAGATGACGTGCTTCCTGCTTGTTTTGGAATGGAAATCAGACTTCCGAACTTTTCAGAGGGAAAACCGAAGGTTTTTGCCTCTTACTTCTGGCTCTCAGCAACAGCCACGGCCACGGCGACGGTAGCGCCGACCATGGGGTTGTTGCCCATGCCCAAAAAGCCCATCATTTCCACGTGAGCGGGCACGGAGGAGGAGCCGGCGAACTGGGCGTCGGAGTGCATCCGGCCCATGGTGTCGGTCATGCCGTAAGAAGCGGGACCGGCGGCCATGTTATCGGGATGCAAGGTACGGCCAGTGCCGCCGCCGGAGGCCACGGAGAAGTACTTCTTGCCCTGCTCGATGCACTCCTTCTTGTAGGTGCCGGCCACAGGATGCTGGAAGCGGGTGGGGTTGGTGGAGTTACCGGTGATGGACACGTCCACGCCCTCATGGTGCATGATGGCCACGCCCTCACGGACGTCGTCGGCGCCATAGCAGCGGACAGCGGATCGCTCACCGTCGGAGTAGGCGATCTCGCGGACCACCTTCAGTTCGCTGGTGTAGTAGTCGAATTGGGTCTGCACATAGGTGAAGCCGTTGATGCGGCTGATGATCTGAGCGGCGTCCTTGCCCAGGCCGTTGAGGATGACCCGCAGGGGCTCCTTCCGGGCCTTGTTGGCGTTGCGGACGATGCCGATAGCGCCCTCGGCGGCAGCGAAGGACTCGTGGCCAGCCAGGAAGGCGAAGCACTTGGTCTCGTCACGCAGCAGCATGGCGCCCAGGTTGCCGTGGCCCAGGCCCACCTTCCGGTCCTCGGCCACGGAGCCGGGGATGCAGAAGGCCTGGAGGCCGATGCCGATGGCCTCGGCGGCCTCGGCGGCGGTCTTGACGCCCTTCTTCAGTGCGATGGCGGCGCCCACGCAATAGGCCCAGCAGGCGTTCTCGAAGCAGATGGGCTGAATGCCCTTCACGATGTCGTAGGGATCGAAGCCGGCGGCCTTGCAGATGTCGCGGCACTCCTCCACGCTGGAAATTCCATACTGAGACAGGACGGAATTGATCTTGTCGATCCGTCTCTCATAGCTTTCAAACAGAGCCATAGTTGTTCAATTCCTCCTTCTCAATTACTGCTTGCGGGGATCGATGTACTCGGCGGCGTTGTCCCACTGACCATAGTGGCCCTGGGCCTTCTTCATGGCCTCGTTGGCATCCATGCCGCCCTTGATGAACTCCATCATCTTGCCCATGTTCACGAACTCGTAGCCCACGATCTCACGGTCCTTGTTCAGGGCGACGCGGGTGACATAGCCCTCGGCCATCTCCAGATAGCGGGGACCCTTCACCTTGGTGGCATACATGGTGCCCACCTGAGAACGCAGGCCCTTGCCCAGATCCTCCATGGCGCCGCCCACGGGCAGGCCGCCCTCGGAGAACGCGGTCTGGCTGCGGCCGTAGACGATCTGCAGGAACAGCTCCCGCATGGCAGTGTTGATGGCGTCGCACACCAGGTCGGTGTTCAGCGCCTCCAGAATGGTCTTGCCGATGAGGATCTCAGAGGCCATGGCGGCGGAGTGGGTCATGCCGGAGCAGCCGATGGTCTCCACCAGGGCCTCCTCGATGACGCCGTCCTTCACGTTCAGGGTCAGCTTGCAGGCGCCCTGCTGGGGAGCGCACCAGCCGATACCGTGGGTGAGGCCGGAGATGTCCTTGATCTCCTTGGCCTGGACCCATTTCCCCTCCTCGGGGATGGGAGCGGGACCATGGTATGCGCCCTTGGCGACCGGGCACATATTCTCAACTTCTGCGGAGTAAATCATGGTGTGTTCTTCCTTTCCTGCTGATTTTTGAAAAGAAATCAATGCTTTCTTGGTTTATCCGGCACTTATTATACTGTTAATCGATTACAGTGTCAAGCAAGTTTCCCGTATAATTCGCGTTTCTCCGTATTTACCAGTATTGCAGGTCCATTTTATCCCCGTTATCGCAAAAATGAAAGTTATGGGCTGCTCTCTTGTAAAAAACACGCCCCGGCGCCGCAAGCGCCGGGGCCTTTGTCTGTCTTTTTCACTGGAGGGAGATCTGGTTGAACAGTGCCAGGATGTCGTCCATGGAGGTGTTCCGCTTCTCCTCCCCGGCCTTGTCCATCACCACATGGCCCTGGCTCATCATCAGGATGCGGTCTCCGTACTCCACGGCGTAGCGCAGATTGTGGGTCACCATCATGGCGGTGAGCTGCTTCTCCCGGACCACCCTGTCCGTCAGTTCCATGATGATGTCCGCCGTCTTGGGGTCCAGCGCCGCCGTGTGTTCGTCCAGGATCAGGAACTTCAGCGGCGTCATGGTGGCCATCAGCAGCGCCACCGCCTGCCGCTGTCCGCCGGACAGGCTGCCCATTTTAATGTGCAGCTTATCCTCCAGCCCCAGGCCCAGGCCCGCCAGCTCGGAGCGGTAGAAGTCGATGCGCTTTTTGTTGACGCCCCGGCCCAGGCCGAAGGACTTGCCCTTGTTGTCCGCCAGGGACAGGTTTTCCAGCATGGTCAGATTGGGGCAGGTGCCAAGGGCGGGGTTCTGATACACCCGGCCCATGGTGGCGTAGCGCTGGTAATCCTTCAGTCTGGAGATGCTCTCCCCGGCCACCAGCACGTCGCCGCCGTCCACGGGAATGGAGCCGCAGATAATGTTCAGCAGCGAGGTCTTGCCGGAGCCGTTGCTGCCCACGATGGACACGAACTGTCCCTCCTCCACGGACAGGGAGAAGCGTTCAAACAGCCGGGTCTCCGTGACGGTACCGGCGTTGTAGGTCTTGGTGATATCACGTACCTCAAGCATGGATGATCTCCTCTCCCTTCCGTCCGGACACGATGAGCACCAGCAGGAACAGCGCGGCGGTGATGAATTTCAGCATGAAGGGGTCGAAGCCCAGCTGCATGGCCGCCTGGATGCAGGCCTTGTAGAGGATGCTGCCCACCAGCACGGCGGTGGTGCCCTTCACAAAGGACAGCTTCCGGAACAGTGAAATGCCGATGATGACGGAGGCCAGGCCGAACACCACCTGTCCGGTGCCCATGGTGGCGGTGAAGGACTTGTCGGCCTGACACACCACGCCGCCCGCCAGGGCCACCAGTCCGTTGGACAGGGCCAGGCCCAGGATCTTCACATTGCCCATGTTTTTCCCCAGGGCAGTGACCAGAGTACTGTTGTCGCCCACGGCCCGCAGCAGCAGACCGGATTTCGTCCGGAAATAGGCGTCCAGCACCAGCTTCACAACCACCACCAGCACCAGCGACACCACCAGCCGCCGGGTGGAGAGGCTGGCACCCCCCAGCAGGGCCGCCGGGCCGGAGGTGAAAATGGTGTCCGTTCCACGGCCGATGGGCACGTTGGAAGCCCCCGCCACCATCAGGTTGATGGAGAACAGGGCTGTCTGGGTGATGATGCCCGCCAGCAGGTTCCGGACGTGAAACACCACATGGATGACGCCGGTGGCAAGGCCCGCCAAAATGCCCGCGGCAATGGCGGCCGCCAGGGCGGCCCAGGGATTCACGCCCTGCACCAGCAGCACGGCGGTGACGGCGGCGCCCAGAGGAAAGCTGCCGTCCACGCTCAGGTCCGGGAAGTCCAGGATGGTGTAGGTGATGTACACGCCAAAGGCCACCAGCGCGTAGATGAGACCTTGGGTGATGGTACTGACGATCAGGTCCAGATTCATAGGGGTTCCCTCCTACTTATACTGATTCTTGATGAAAAAGTTTCATCAAGAATCCCGGGTGCTGCGCACGCTCGAATTGTGCACAGGCACAATTCGGCGTCTGCTGTGCATCAGTTCGACGGGCCAAATCAGAGATTTGGAGTCTCACTGATCATAAAAACTGAATGCGCTTTGCGCTATAAAACGGTTTAAACCGTTTTAATCAGGTTTAGTATCAAAAAGCAGAGATTGTGCCGAAGCATCCTGCCGCCCGGAGAGCGGCAGGATGCGGGATGTCAGGGTATCAGAATGTCAGGGCGGGCGTCTCAGCTCACCTCAACGGCGGTGGAGGCCAGCTCCACGGGCAGCTCAATGTTCAGCGCGGCCAGAGCGGTGGAGTTCACGTACAGGTCGTAGTTCTGGATGACCTCGTAGGGCAGGTCGGCGCAGGTAGTCTCGCCCTTGAAGACCTTGGCGGCCATCTCACCCGTCTGGATGCCCAGCTTCACGTAGTCCAGACCGGCGCCGGCCACGCAGCCCAGCTTCACCTGCTCCACCTCGGAGCCGTACACCGGCACGCCGGCCTCATCGGTCTTCTCCAGGATGGCGGGGAGGACGCCCACCACGTTGTTGTCCGTCAGGTTGGACAGGCAGTCCACCTTGTCGGCCAGCAGCTTATCCACAGCCTGGGTGACCTCCGCCTGGGAGGTGACGGCCACGGCGTCGATGGTGAAGCCGTAGTCCCCGGCCATCTGGTTGTAGACCTCGATGGAGTACAGGGAGTTGGACTCGCTGGTGGTGTAGATGATGCCGATGGTGTCGGCGTCGGGCTGGAGCTGGCGGATCAGCTTCAGCTGGCCCTCCACCGGCAGCATGTCGGAGGTGCCGGTGACGTTGCCGGAGTCCAGCTTGGCGCCCACGGGATCGGTGACGGCGGTGAAGATCACGGGAATGTCCTTCTCCTCCGCAGCGTTGTAGCAGGCCACGGCGGAGGGAGTGGCGATGCCCACCATCATGGCGGCGTTCTCGTCAGAGAACCGCTGGGCGATCTGGGAGTCGATGGAGTCGTCAAAACCGGCGTTCTGGTAATCCAGCTCGAAGTCCACGCCCTCCTTCAGGCCCGCGTTCTCCAGTCCCTGCAGGAAGCCGGTGCGGCAGTTGTCCAGGGAGCCGTGCTCACCGTACTGGGCGATGCCGATGATGGGCAGGTCCTGGGGAGCGGACGCGGCCCCGGAGGACGCGGCGGCGGAACCGGAGGCGGAGGAAGCGGTGGAGGCGGCGCCGCTGGAACCGCAGGCGGTGAGAGCGGCGGCGAGGAACAGCGCCAGAACGGCGGCGGACAGCTTTTTGAACAGATGGTTTTTCATGGTGATATTCTCCTTTATTCATTCAAAATTCAGGTCGTTGACGGTATCGGGTCGTGCTTTTCGATCATACGCTCCGCCATCGCCATCGTCTTGAAAAATTCAGTTTTTTCATTCCGATCATCCTTCCAAAGCCATGTAAAACTGCCATCAGGCAACAAAAAAAGCCTCATCCCAAATCTCATTTGGGACAAGACTGAATCCTGCGGTACCACCCAAGTTGACGCTGACGCGCCCGCTCGTATCGGAGACGATCATCTCCGCCGCGGCTGGTAACGGGTGCGGCCCCCGTCGGAAGCTACTGACCGGAACCCGGCGTTCGCCCCGCCCTCGCAAGTCCATTCGCCGGAAAGTCCTCTGCCGTGATCCCACCACCCACGGCTCTCTGAAAGGTTGCCCCTCCGGCTACTTCTCTTGCTCAACGGTTTTGCTGTTTGATTGCTTTGCATTATATGCGCCGCCAGGCCGTTTGTCAACCCCCATCCCCAGATTTTTCTTTCCTATCCGGAAGAACGTCCGTGGGGGATGGACAATTCTGTCCATCCCCCACAGTTGGTTTTGATCAGGCCGTCCGTCAGGACAGCAGAACGGAGTCCGTCTCCTCCTGGACGCCGGCCACCTCGGCGAACTTTTGCAGCAGATCGGCCTTGGTGAGCTTCTTCTTGTCCTCGCCCCGGATGTCCAGGATGATGCGGCCCTCGTTCATCATGATGAGCCGGTTGCCGTGGACGATGGCGTCCTTCATGTTGTGGGTGATCATCATGGCCGTCAGGCTGTTCTCCTGCACGATCTTGTCGGACAGCTCCAGCACCTTGGCGGCGGTGGCGGGGTCCAGCGCGGCGGTGTGCTCGTCCAGCAGCAGCAGCTTGGGCTTCTGCAGGGCGGCCATCAGCAGCGTCAGCGCCTGGCGCTGGCCGCCGGACAGCAGGCCCACCTTGGAGGTCATCCGGCCCTCCAGGCCCAGTCCCAGGGTGGCCAGCTTCTCCCGGTACAGGGTCTTCTCCGCCTTGGTGACGCCCCAGCCCAGGCCCCGCTTCTGGCCCCGGCGGTACGCCAGCGCCAGATTCTCCACGATCTGCATGTTGGGCGCGGTGCCCATCATGGGGTCCTGGAAGACGCGGCCGATGTACTGGGCCCGCCTGAATTCCGGCAGGCCGGTGACGTCCACGCCGTCGATGACGATGGAGCCCTGGTCCACCGGCCACACGCCGGCCACGGCGTTGAGCATGGTGGACTTGCCGGCGCCGTTGCCGCCGATGACGGTGACGAAGTCGCCGGGCTCCAGATGGAGGTTCAAATCGATGAGGGCCTTCTTCTCGTTGATGGTGCCCGTGTTGAACGTCTTGGAGACATGAGAGAGTTTAAGCATGGGGCTCCGCCTCCTTTCCGGCCTTCTGGGCCATCTTGCCCGCGTGCTTGAAGGAACTGCGGGCCTGGGACTGCAGATAGGGCACCGCCAGGAAGATGGCCACGATGACGGCGGTGAACAGCTTCAGGTCGTTGGAGTCCAGCTTCAGCCACAGGATGATGGTCATGACGATGTAATACGCGATGCCGCCGCCCACCACGAAGGCCAGACGCACGGCGAAGTTGCAGCCCTTGTGGAACAGGGCGTCGCACAGCACCTCGCCGATGATCACCGCCGCCAGGCCGATGACGATGGCGCCGCGGCCCATGTTGATGTCGGCGTAGCCCTGGAACTGGGTCATCAGACCGCCGCCCAGCGCCACCAGGCCGTTGGACAGGGCCAGACCCAGCACTTTCATGGTGTCAATGTTGATGCCCTGGGCGCGGCTCATGGCGGGGTTGGAGCCGGTGGCCCGCAGGGCGCTGCCCTGCTCCGTACCGAAGTACCAGTAGCACACGCCGATGATCAGAGCGGCCAGGAACAATCCCACCAGAATGGCCTGGGGCACGAACCGGGAGGACAGCAGAAAGCCCTTGCCTCCCTCAGTCTCCCAGATCATGCCGAATTTGGAGACGCTGGCGCTGAGGTTGGGGTTCTTGCCCATGATCCGCAGGTTGATGGAGTACAGGGCGAACTGGGTCAGAATGCCCGACAGGATGGCGGGGATGCCCAGACGGGTATGGATGAGGCCGGTACACAGTCCCGCCAGGATGCCGGCCACCAGGGCCACCAGCAGGGCGGCCCAGGCGGGCCATCCGGCCAGGATCAGGACCGCCGTCACGGCGCCGCCGGTGGTAAAGGAGCCGTCTACCGTCAGATCGGCCACGTCCAGCAGCCGGAAGGTGATGTAGACGCCCAGCGCCATCAGTCCCCAGATGATGCCCTGAGCCACTGCCGCCGGCATGCGGGACAGCAGATTCGTGAGGCTCAGGGAGGCGAAATACGCCGCAATGTTCATAGGATGACTCCTCTCTTTTTCTTCTGTGATCCGTCACAGGCACAGATGAATGGCCGCCGCGGATATCCGGCGTTCATTCATCCACCCCCGGACTGCGTCCTTCCGCGGGAAATTCCCCGGAGGACGCCGGATGTCCGGTGCCCCCGGGGAACCAATATCAGCCCTCGATGGCAGTGTAGCCCTCGGGAATGGTGACGCCCAGGGCGCTGGCAATATCGGGGTTGTACTCCTTCACGGGGTTGGGATAGTACTCGATGGGCATGGCGGAGACATCGGCCTCGCCGGTCAGGATCTTCACAGCCATCTCACCGGTGGTGCGGCCCAGCTCATAGTAGCTGATGGACAGGGTGGCCACGCCGCAGCCCTTGCAGATGCCCTCCTCGCCGGTGATGATGGGCACGCCGGCGGGCTGCGCCACGTTGTTGATGGTCTCGGCGGCGTTGGCGGCGGTGTTGTCGGTGGGTACGTACAGCACGTCGTTCTCATCGCAGGCAGTCTGGGTGACGGCGGCCACGTCGTTGGAGTCGGCGAAGGTGTAGACCTTCACGCTGTAGCCCAGATCCTCCAGGCATGCCTTCACGGTGTCAGCCTGGTAGACGGAGTTGGGCTCGCCGGAGCAGTACAGGATACCCACGTTCTGGGCGTCGGGGAACAGCTCCTTCACCATGTCAGCCTGCTGGTCCAGAGGAGCCAGGTCGGAGGTGCCGGACACGTTGGTGCCCACGGTGCCGTTAAAGTTGTCCAGGTCCAGGGCCACGCCGTACTCCGTGATGGAGGTGCCCAGCACGGGGATGGTGTCGGTGGCATTGGCGGCGGCCTGGAGGGCGGCGGTGGCGTTGGCCAGGATCAGGTCCACGCCGGTGGAGACGAAGTTGTTGACAATGGTGGTGCAGTTGGCAGACTCGCCGGCGGCGTTCTGCTCATCCCAGGTCACCTGGCCGGGCAGAGCCTCGTCCACGGCGTCCCGGAAGCCCTGGGTAGCGGCGTCCAGTGCGGGATGCTGCACCAGCTGGCAGATTCCGATGGTGTAGGTCTCGGCGGCGGGAGCGGAGGCGGCCGCGGAACCGGCTGCGCTGGAGGCGGCGGGGGTGGAGGAGCCGCCGCTGCTGCCGCAGGCGGCCAGACTCAGGGCCATGGCGGAAGCCATGACCAGCGCGAGGATCTTCTTTTTCATGTGTTTAATCTCCTTTTCGTGACATAGCCATTTGGACTTTATAAAAAGCGGCTCTGTCCGGATGGACAGAGCCGCTTTCCATACTTCTCAGCGAATCTCACCCATGCTGTCCGGACGGTCTTTTTTCGTCAGCCCACGGTAAAAACGGCCCGCAAAGCGGACCTGCATAAAGGAGTAGCGGGCGGCTTCGTTGATCCGGATCATCATGGCTGCTCCTCCTTTATAATGCGAGATTACTTTGAACTATATAGCTTTAAACCAATGAAGTCAATGGTCATTTTACACAGAAATCCCCAGAGTTTTTCGGTAATAGCCCCTTTTCCGAAAAATCTGCGCCGCGGCGTCCGGAAAAATGTCCCTCTGCCCAGCCACCCGCACGGTCCGCAGCGTCAGGGCGACTGGAAATTCAGAACGTCACGGACGTCCCAAAAACTGTAAATATATGGCAGTCAAAAAACCATTTTTCGCGCCTCAGTTTTTCATTGACTTTTGAAACAGGCGGTGGTATATTGGGAAAGTATTTTTTGACGCTTCATGCAGCGGTTTGCGGCGTGAGCCGCAGGTTGGGTCCAAAACTGAACGAGTGAAAGCGACACCGCGGATCGCAGCTGAGAGTCCCGAAATATGGAGGGACTTTTAGCCGCTAAATCCGGGGTGTTTTTGTTTTGATCCCGGTGCATGGATTCTGAAAATTCAAAGAAACTTGTGTATAAAAGGTAAGGTGAGAGGAATGTCTACCAAATTCGTATTCGTCACCGGCGGCGTTGTCTCCGGACTGGGCAAGGGCATCTGCGCGGCGTCCCTGGGCCGTCTGCTGAAGCAGCGGGGCCTGCGGGTGCGGAACCAGAAGTTCGACCCCTATATCAACGTGGACCCCGGCACCATGAGCCCCTATCAGCACGGTGAAGTCTTCGTCACCGACGACGGTGCCGAGACCGACCTGGACCTGGGCCACTATGAGCGGTTCGTGGACGAGGACCTCAGCGGCAACAGCTCCGTGTCCTCCGGCAAGATCTACTGGTCCGTCCTGAACCGGGAGCGCCGGGGTGACTACCTGGGCGCCACGGTGCAGATCATTCCCCACATCACCAACGAGATCAAGGACCGCATCTACGCCATGGCCTCCGAGGACGTGGACGTGGTCATCACGGAGATCGGCGGCACCGTGGGCGACATTGAGAGTCAGCCCTTCCTGGAGGCCATCCGCCAGGTAGCGTCCGAGCGTCCCCAGGGCGATGTGCTGTTCATTCACGTGCCCCTCATCGTCCAGATCCCCGGCAGCGGTGAGCTGAAGTCCAAGCCCACCCAGCACTCCGTGAAGGAGCTGCTGAGCCTGGGCATCCAGCCCGACATCCTGGTGTGCCGCTGCGACACTCCCATCACCGAGGACATCCGCCGGAAGATCGCCCTGTTCTGCAATGTGGAGCCGGACTGCGTCATCCAGAACGCCACCGCCGAGACCCTCTACGAGGTGCCCCTGCTGATGGCCAAGGAGGGCCTGGACGAGGTGGTCTGCCGCAAGCTGGGTCTCATCACCCACCAGCCGGATCTGCGGGAGTGGACAGCCATGGTGAAGCGGGAGAAGGGCGCCCACAAGAAGGTGCGCATCGCCCTGGTGGGCAAGTACACCCAGCTCCACGACGCCTATCTGTCCGTTGTGGAGTCCCTGAACCACGCCGGCACCGCCAACGACGCGGTGGTGGAGATCAAGTGGGTGGATTCCGAGGGCCTGACGGAGAAGAACGTGGCGGAGGTCCTGAGCGATGTCACCGGCGTTCTGGTGCCCGGCGGCTTCGGCGACCGGGGCATTGAGGGCATGATCACCGCCGTCCGCTATGCCCGGGAGAACCGGGTGCCCTATTTCGGCATCTGCCTGGGGATGCAGATGGCCGTGGTGGAGTTTGCCCGCCACGTGGCGGGTCTGGCCGACGCCAACTCCGCCGAGTTCTCCGAGACGACCCAGAATCCCGTCATCGCCCTGATGCCGGATCAGGTGAACGTCACGGAGAAGGGCGGCACCATGCGTCTGGGCAAGTACCCCTGCATCCTGAAGGAGGGCACCCGCAGCCGGGCCCTCTATGACGCGGAGGAGATCTCCGAGCGTCACCGCCACCGCTATGAGTTCAACAACGACTATCGCCAGATGTTCCAGGACAGGGGCATGGTGCTGGCGGGCCAGTCCCCGGACGGCCGTCTGGTGGAGATCGTGGAGCTGCCGGACCACCCCTGGTTCGTGGGCGTGCAGTTCCATCCGGAGTTCAAGAGCCGTCCGGACCGTCCGCACCCTGAATTTTATGGCTTCGTGAAGGCCGCTGTGGAGATGGCTGAGTCCAAATAAACCGTCAACAGGGCCGGACGGCTCTCCGCCATCTCCGCCGGTTGCCGCGTCAGCGGCGAGGCGGAGGGCGATTTCCCCGGATACTCCCTCCAGGGAGTATCCCGTCCGGACCGTCCGCATCCCGAGTTCTACGGCTTCGTGAAGGCCGCTGTGGAGATGGCCGAGTCCAAATAAACCGCCATCCGCCGCTTTGCCGTTTTGTTAATAAAGGAGAACACATGAATCACTTTCGTCAGATCGCGGAAAAACTGGATCACTTCGGACTGGACGCCATGCTGCTGACCTGTGAGTCCAACCGCTTCTACGCCACCGGCTTCCACTCCACCGGCACCGACGGCGCCGCTCTGGTAACACGCCGGAAAGCCTGCTATCTCACCGACTCCCGCTATACGGAGGCCGCTGCCCGCTATGTCCAGAACGCCGAGATCCAGGAGGTCCGGGCCGGCCGGGGATACACCGTCCTGCTGCGGGAGATCATGGAGGCCCAGGGCCTCCGCCGGGTGGGCTTTGAGGACGCCTATATGACCGTCCGGGACTATGAGGCCTACCGAAAGGCTTTGCCCTGCGAGCTGGTGCCCGCCACGGAGCTGCTGCTGGAGCTGCGCCGGGTAAAGGACAGCCAGGAGATCGAGACCCTCATCGCCGCCCAGCGCATCGCCGAGAAGGCCCTGGAAAGCATCCTGAAGGAGATCCGTCCCGGCGTCACGGAGAAGGAGATCGCCGCCCGGCTCCAGTATCTGATGCTCCACTACGGAGCGGAGGACATGTCCTTCGACCCCATCGTGGTCTCCGGCCCCAACGGCAGCCTGCCCCACGGCGTCCCCTCCGAGAAGGCCATCCGGAATGGGGAATTCGTCACTATGGACTTCGGCTGCGTCTATCACGGCTACTGCTCCGACATGACCCGTACCGTGGCGGTGGGTTACGCCACTGAGGAGATGCGGCGGGTCTATCAGACGGTGCTGTCCGCCCAGACCGCGGGCATCGTCGCCGCCAAAGCCGGTGCCACAGGGCAGGCGGTGGACGGCGCCGCCCGGTCCATCATCGTCAGTGCGGGCTACGGCCCCTATTTCGGCCACAGCTTCGGTCACGGCGTGGGGGTGGAGATCCACGAGAGCCCCAACGCTTCCCCCCTCAACGACAAGCCCCTGCCCGCCGGTGCGGTGATCTCCGCAGAACCGGGCATCTATCTGCCGGGAAAGCTGGGCGTCCGCATTGAGGACGTGCTGGTGCTGAAGGAGGGCGGCTGCGTGGACATCACCAATGCCCCCAAAGAGCTTTTAATTTTGTAAACGATTAACAGTGCCGGAGACGGATCAAAAGGCATCCGCCTCCGGCGCATTTTCTCAAAAACAGCGGTAAAAAGTGCGCAAATTTGGGAAAATGCCATTTGACACCGGCCCTTGCGCCCTGTTATGATGACACAGACAATGACCGCCCCGGCCCGGGGCGCAGATCCCGTGCGGCAGTCCCGCGCGGATATCGGTTATCAAAGGAGAGATACAGCATGGACACCATCTATGTCACCGGCCACCGGAATCCCGACACGGATTCCATCGTCTCCGCCATGGCCTACGCGGCCCTGATGAACTCCCTGGGCGACCGGGAGTACACCGCCGCCTGTCTGGGCCGGGTCAACGATGAGACCCAGGCCATTCTGAACCGCTTCCGGTTTCAGGCGCCTCAGCTGCTGGACAACGTCTTCACCCAGGTCCGGGACCTGGATTACGATACGCCGCCCACGTTGAACACCGGCGTCACCATCAGCCGCGCCTGGGGGCTGATGCAGAACAACAAGATCTCCGCCATCCCCGTGGCCAACGAGGACGGGACCCTGTACGGCATGCTGTCCGCCGGAGACATCGCCTCCTACGACATGTCCTCCGTCCGGAATCCCTGCGTCAATGAGGTTCCCCTTTACAACCTGCTATCCGTCATTGAGGGCAAGCTGATGAACGAGGCCGGTCAGACGGTGGACTCCATCTCCGGCGAGGTCACCATCGCCCTGCCCACCTCCCGGAAGAACCTGCTGTTCTCCAGCAAGGACAGCATCGTCATCTGCGGCGACCAGCCGGACATGGTGAAGTACGCCATGGAGCTGGGCGTCCGGTGCGTCATCGTCTGCCAGGCGGAGATCAGCGACGAGCTGCGCTCCATCCCCACGGAGACCTGCCTCATCTCCA
This sequence comes from Dysosmobacter sp. HCP28S3_G4, assembly GCF_052065175.1. Taxonomy (NCBI): domain Bacteria; kingdom Bacillati; phylum Bacillota; class Clostridia; order Eubacteriales; family Oscillospiraceae; genus Dysosmobacter; species Dysosmobacter sp. HCP28S3_G4. The sequence goes on from NZ_JBQHUP010000028.1 coordinate 31,978, forward strand.
CCCCCACCGACGCCTACCAGACGGTGCATCTCATCTGCCACTCCCTGCCGGTGTCCCGCATCTGCAAAACGGCGGGTCTGGTGACCTTCCATCTGGACGACTACATCGACGACGTCCGTGAGGCGGTGCTGCAGAGCCGGTTCCGCTGCTACCCCATTCTGGACGAAAACGAAAAAGTGGTGGGCACCCTGTCCCGCTTCCACCTGCTGCGTCCCCGCCGGAAGCGGGTGGTGCTGGTGGACCACAACGAGAAGGCCCAGTCCGTCCGGGGCCTGGATCAGGCGGACATCATGGGCATCATCGACCACCACCGCCTGGCGGACATCCAGACCGGTAACCCGGTGTACGTCCGCAACGAGCCGGTGGGCAGCACCACCACCATCGTGGCGGAGATGTATCAGGACCACGGCCTGATGCCCTCGGAGAAGATGGCGGGTCTGATGGCGGCGGCCATCGTGTCGGACACCGTCATGTTCAAGTCTCCCACCTGCACCCAGCTGGACCGGGATCTGGCCCAGCGCATGGCCCGTATCGCCAACGTCTCCCTGGAAGACCTGGGCCATCTGGTATTCTCCGCCTCCGCCAATGAGAACCGCTCCGCCGAGGAGCTGATGAAGACGGACTTCAAGGAGTTCCACATCGCCGGACACGATCTGGCCGTGTCCCAGATCACCTGCGTGGACTCCCAGCACCTGATGACCCGTCAGGAGGAGTTCATGGACGCCATGCAGGAGCTGAAGACCATGCGGCACTATGACATGATCCTGCTGATGTTGACAGACGTGCTCCAGGAGGGCACCCGGCTGATGTATCTGGGCGACGACCAGGCCATCCAGCAGGCCTTCAACTGCAAGCCCGTGGACCACTCCGTGTTCCTGCCCCACGTCATGTCCCGGAAAAAGCAGGTCATCCCCGCCCTCTCCGCCCTGTGGGGCTGAGCCGTCACGTTCAAGGCGGCGACCTTCCACCGGATGGAGCCGGATATTTCCCCGAAAACCGTCAGGGACGCCTTTGCGGCGTCCCTGATTTTTTCATTTTCCCCCTTGACCTTCCAGCCGCTGGACGGCTTATGCTGGAGGCAGTTCAAAAGCAAGGGAGGATCTTCTATGTTTTCTGATGCACAGCTGGCGGCCATGGCCTTCAGCGCCGTCATATCCCTGGGGCTGCCGGTGGGGCTGCTGGTCTTCTGGCGGAAGAAGACCGGGGCACGCCTCCGGAGCGCCGCCGTGGGCGCGGCCATGTTTTTCCTGTTCGCCCTGGTGCTGGAGCAGCTGCTCCATCTGCTGGCCCTGCGGCCCGGCGGGTTCATTCTGTCCCATACCTGGGCGTACGTCCTCTACGGCACGTTGGCCGCCGGCGTCTTTGAGGAGACGGGGCGGCTGACGGGCTTCCGTCTGCTGCGGCGTCAGGACCGCCGGGAGTCCGCCGTCATGTACGGCATCGGCCACGGCGGACTGGAATCCCTGCTGCTGGGCGGCATTCCAGCGGTGTGGAACCTGGCGTCGGCCCTGGGGTACAACGCCGGGACCCTCACCGGTGACGCGCTGGCGTCGGTCCCCGCCGCGCTGGCCGCTCCGGCGGCGGACTATCTGGTGATCGGTGTGGAGCGGGCGCTGGTCATCTGCTTCCACATCGCCCTCAGCGTTCTGGTGTTTCAGGCGGCGAAGCGGCCGGGAAAGCGATGGCTGTACCCCGCCGCCATTCTGCTCCATGCGGGGATGGATGTGTTCGCCGCCCTGTACCAGCGGGGCGTGCTGTCCATCTGGCTCTCGGAGGGGCTGATGGCGGCATTCTCAGTCCCGGCCTGCGCGCTGGCCTTCCGCCTGTACCGCGGGGACAGGACTGCAGAACCTGTATAAAAGGAGACCGGGGGGGGGGGGGGGGGGGGGGGGGGGGCGGGGGGGGGGGGGGGGGGGGGGGGGGGGGGGGGGGGGGGGGGGGGTGTGGGGGGGGGGGCGGGGCGCGGGGCGCGCGCGCCGGGGGGGGGGGG
>NZ_JBQHUP010000029.1:0-32777 GCF_052065175.1 Dysosmobacter sp. HCP28S3_G4
ACTGTTATTTTGAAAACAAGGCGGCAGCAGCTTGCACCACTTCCACCTTGAATATATTTTGCTCTATTTGCACCGCATTTCGGCGTTTACACAGAATTTGGGACAGACCCTATTTTCGATTCTATTTTCCCGAATATGTGCTGAAAACCCGGTTGCCGCCTAATTGCGCAACCGGGTTTCTCGACAGCCTGAAGCCCGCCGCATAACGCGGCGGGCTTTTCCTGTCAGGTACGCTCTTTGTTCTTTCCCATCATCTCCCGGTCCTTCTCCAGCAGGCGGGCGGACACGATATCCAACTGCTCCGTCTTGCTGTAGCGGTCCGTCAGGCTGCCGCTGCGGCCCATGGACGCGGGCTGTCCCCGGAAGGCCAGCTTCAGCAGGATGGGCGTCAGGATGGTGCCGCCCACCACCGTGATGATCACGGGGGTCATCAGCGACGGACTCAGAACGCCCATGGCCAGCCCCCGGTTGGCCACGATCAGAGCCACCTCGCCCCGGCACACCATGCCCGCGCCCACCTGGACGCTCTCCCGGCCGCTGAAGCCGCAGAGCCTGGCGCCCCAGCCGCAGCCCGCCAGCTTGGAGATGACGGACACCGCCAGCAGCAGCGCGGAGAACAGGGCCAGTCCGGCGTTCATTCCCGTCAGCCGGACGTTGATGCCGATGCCGGCGAAAAACACCGGCGTCAGCAGCAGATAGCCCAGGGGCTCGTACTTGGACTGGATGTAGGACGCCTTGGGGGTGCAGGAGATGGCCAGTCCGGCTGCGTAGGCGCCGGTGATGTCCGCCACACCGAAGAACCGCTCCGCGCAGTAGGCCATCAGCAGGCACAGCACGAAGGCCAGCACCGGATAGCGGCGCAGATTCCGCTCATGCTGCTGCTCCATCATCCGGCAGAACAGGCCCTTGGCGCCCCAGCCCACGGCGAAGGCGAAGACGAAGAACAGCAGGATCTTCACCACCACCGTCAGCAGACTCTCGTCTCCCCCGGCCACGCTGCTGACCAGGGTCAGGGCGATGAGGCCCAGCACATCGTCGATGAGGGCCGCCGCCAGGATGGTGTTGCCCGCCTTGGTGTCCAGCTTCCCCATCTCCTTCAGGGTCTCCACCGTGATGCTGACGGAGGTGGCCGTCAGCACCGTGCCCACGAACACGTCCTCCAGCAGGCCGGCGCAGTCCACCATGCCGGCCCGGTCCGCGCCCCAGGCCAGTGCCGTGCCCATGACCAGCGGCACCAGTACGCCCAGCAGGGCCACCAGAAAGCCCGCCTTCCCACTGTTTTTCAGTTCCTGAATGTCTGTGCCCATGCCGGCGGAGAACATCAGCACGATGACGCCCAGCTCACTGAGTTGGGACAGCAGCTCCGTCTCCGACAGAATATTCAGTCCGGCGGGGCCCAGGAACAGTCCCGCCAGCAGCGCGCCCACCACCTGGGGCATCTGGAACCGCTGGGTCGCCAGGCCCAGCAGCTTGGTGCTCAGCAGGATCAGCGCCAGATCCAGAAGAAATCCATATGACATCGTCATCTTCCTCTCTGTTCTAATCTTCTTTTGCAGACTGCAATTGTAATCGTTTCCCTTTGGTTTTCAAGCATAAATTTGTACAAAAATTTCGTCAAAAATCTCCAGCAGTTTCATAGGGCTTTTCCCTCTGGACAGCGAAAAACACCGGCGTCAGCAGCACCGTTCCCCGGCAGGATCTCTCTGCATTCCATTCTTTTCTTTTCATTGTGAAAAAATTGTCTCTTTACGGACACGTAAAATTGTACTATAATGTTTCGGGATCATCTGCGGTTTCTGTCGAAAATACCGCCGCTCTGCCGTTCTTCTCCTCTTTCTCTCCCCACGCCGCCGCGGCGAACGGGAGCCGGGAGGAAGGCCGGCGGGCCGAAAATCGTCTGGGCAGGCCCTTTTTCGAATCGGACGGTGACCTCCGGCAGCTGCGGACAACTGCAAAAAGAAAGGAACAGTCACATGAAACAGAGAAAGCGCATTCTCTGTCTCCTGCTGGCGGCGGCCATCATGGCCCTCACCGCCGGCTGCGGAGACAAATCCGCCGACCTCCGGTTCGGAACCGGCGGCACCGGCGGTACTTACTACGCCTACGGCACCGCCGTCAGCGAGCTGCTGGGCAATGAGACCACCGTCTTCGACGTCAAGGCCACGGCGGGCTCCATGGCCAACCTCCGCCTGCTGTCGGAGGACTACCTGCAGCTGGCCATCGCCCAGTCCGATCTGACGGACAACGCCTGGCACGGCACCGGCCTCTTTGAGGGCCAGGCCCGCACCGGCTACAGCGCCGTGGCCAGCCTGTACACCGAGCCCTGCCAGATCATCGCCAGCGCCGCCTCCGGCATTCAGTCCGTGGCAGACCTGGAGGGCAAGCGGGTCTCCGTGGGCGAGGAGGAGTCCGGCGTCATCCAGAACGCGGAGCAGATCCTGCTGGCCTACGGCCTGTCCTTTGACATGCTGGAGGTCCAGCACCTGTCCTTCGCCGACGCCGCCGCGGCTGTGGCCGACGGCACTCTGGACGCTTTCTTCTGCACCGCCGGCGCTCCCACCACCGCCGTGGCCAACCTGGCCCGTCAGGCGGACATCGTGGTGGTGCCTCAGGACGCGGACAAGCTCCAGCGCCTGACGAATACCTATGAGTCCTACACCGCCTGCACCATCCCCGCCGGGACCTACGCCGGTCAGACGGAGGACGTGGCCGCCGTGGGCGTCCGGGCGGTGCTGCTGGCCAGCGACAAGCTCAGCAGCGATCAGGTGTATCAGATCACCGCCGGACTGTTCGACAACGCCGACGCCCTCCAGCTCTCCACCCCCGCCGACACCCCTCTGACCCTGGACAGCGCCCTGGAGGGGATCACCATCCCCTATCATGCCGGCGCGGCACAATTCTACGCCGAAAACGGCGTCAGCGTGGAAACGGAGGGCTGAGACGATGCTGACCATTCAAGTTGATATGTACCAAACCGTGGCAGTGGCCGTCCTGGTGCTGTTCCTGGGCGCCTTCCTGCGGAAGAAGATCAAGTTCCTGGAGACCTTCTGCATCCCCGCCCCCGTGGTGGGCGGTCTGGTGTTCGCCATCCTCACCTGCGTGCTCCACAGCTTCGGCATCCTGGAGTTCTCCTTTGACGAGACGCTGAAAAACGTGTGCATGGTGATGTTCTTCACCTCCGTGGGCTTCCAGGCCAACCTGAAGGTCCTGAAGAGCGGCGGCAAGTCCCTCATCGTGTTCCTGCTGCTGGTGATCATCCTCATCTGCGGACAGAACCTGCTGGCCCTGGGCCTGTCCACCGTCATCGGCGTGGACCCCCTGGTGGGCCTGTGCACCGGCTCCATCCCCATGGTGGGCGGACACGGCACCGCCGGCGCCTTCGGCACGGTGCTGCAGGATCTGGGCCTTCCCAGCGCCTCCACCCTCTGCACGGCGGCGGCCACCTTCGGCCTTATCGGCGGCAGCCTCATGGGCGGCCCCCTGGGCCGCCGGCTCATCCTGAAGCACGACCTGCTGGAGACCGCCGTGGCCGGTGACAACACTATCCTGGTGGAGGACGAGGAGAAGCACGAGCGCAGCATCTCCATGTACGCCCCCGCCGTGTACCAGCTGGCCCTGGCCATGGGCATCGGCTCTGTGGTGTCCATCCTCCTGTCCAAGACCGGCATGACCTTCCCCGCCTACATCGGCGCCATGATCGTGGCCGCCATCATGCGGAACGCCGGTGAGTTCTCCGGCAAGTTCACCATCCACATGGGTGAGATCAACGACCTGGGCGGCATCTGCCTGTCCCTGTTCCTGGGCATCGCCATGATCACCCTGAAGCTGTGGCAACTGGCGGATCTGGCCCTGCCCCTGATCCTGCTGCTGGCGGGCCAGGTGCTGCTGATGGCCATTTACGCCTACTTCGTGGTGTACAACGTCATGGGCCGGGACTACGACGCCGCCGTCCTCACCGCCGGCATCTGCGGCTTCGGCATGGGCGCCACCCCCAACGCCATGGCCAACATGCAGGCCCTGACCGACCGGTTCGCCCCCTCCGTGAAGGCGTATCTGCTGGTGCCTCTGGTGGGCAGCCTGTTCGCCGACTTCTTCAACACCATGATCATCACGTTCTTCATCAATTTGGTATAATACGCCGAAATCTCTCCCGGCAGCTTGCGGAGGGGACACATCTGTGTTATACTCCGCGGCTGTCGGGAAAGACTGTGCGCAAGAGGTGAATCATATGTTCTTCAAGTCCAGCCAGGACAAGGACCGGCAGCAGCCGGAGAAAAAGCGTCCTGATATCGCTTACGACAATCTGGCCATCCCCGAGATCCACACCGGCGAAGTGCAGCCGGAGCCGGAGAAGCCCCGGGAGGAATCCGAGGGCTACACGGTGGATTACGACAACCTGGCCGTCCCTGAGATCAATCCCCCCCACAAGCATAAAAAGTGATCCGGCGTCCGCCGGGAGAGCACAGGCTCTCCCGGCGGATTTTTCCTGATTTTTGTGCAGATCATCGAAATATTTACATCGATTTTGTAAAAGCTTTACATAGCCGTCCGCAAAACCGGCTGGAAATGCGGCGCGCGCTATGGTATGATACCGGTGAAACAAGACATGAACATTCAAAGATCAAAGGTGGGAGCCCCACCGAAAGGCGGTAATGCTATGACACGGAAGACAAAAATCGTATGTACCCTGGGCCCGGCCACTGACCGGGAGGGCGTCCTGCGGGAGATGATGCTGGCGGGCATGAACGTGGCCCGGTTCAACTTCTCCCACGGCAGCCACGCCGAGCATCAGAAACGTCTGGACACCCTGAAGGCCCTGCGGGAGGAGCTGGGGCTGCCGGTGGCGGCCATGCTGGACACCCGGGGCCCGGAGATCCGGCTGCGGTCCTTCGCGGATGGACCGGTGAAGCTGCGGACCGGCCATGAGTTCACCCTCACCACCGAGGACGTTCCCGGCGATGAGACCCGCTGCTCCATCACTTATCCCGAGCTGCCCGGCGACGTGAAGGCCGGCGACACCATCCTGCTGGACGACGGTCTGGTGCGGCTCACCGTGCTGGAGGTCACCGCCGCCGACATCCGCTGCCGGGTGGAGAACGACGGCACCATGAAGGACAACAAGGGCGTCAACGTCCCCGGCGTGCGGCTGTCCATGCCCTACATCAGCCAGCGGGACCGGGAGGACATCCTGTTCGGCGCGGAGGCGGGCTTCGACTATATCGCCGCCAGCTTCGTGCGCTCCGCCGCCGACGTGCAGGAGATCCGCCGCCTGCTGGAGGAGAAGAGCTCCCACATCCGCATCATCGCCAAGATCGAGAATCAGGAGGGCATCAGCAATCTGGGGGAGATCCTGTCCGCCGCCGACGGCATTATGGTGGCCCGGGGCGACATGGGCGTGGAGATCGACTTCACGGAGGTGCCCATCATCCAGAAGAACATGATCGCCCAGTGCGTGGCCTGCGGCAAGCCCGTCATCACCGCCACCCAGATGCTGGACTCCATGATGGAAAACCCCCGGCCCACCCGCGCCGAGATCACCGACGTGGCCAACGCCATCTACGACGGCACCTCCGCCATCATGCTCTCCGGTGAGACCGCCGCGGGCAAGTACCCCGTGGACGCCGTCCGTACCATGGACGCCATTGCCCGGCGGACGGAGGGCGAGATCGACTACGCAGGCCGCCTGCGGCATCTGGCCGGTGAGAACCGGCTGTCCATTGCCGCCGCCACGGCCCACGCCGCCTGCACCACCGCCATGGACATCAACGCCGACGCCATCATCACCGTCAGCGCCAGCGGCACCACCGCCCGGCTGGTAAGCCGCTTCCATCCCGGCACGCCTGTGGTGGCCTGCCTGGTGGACGAGACCGTCCAGCGGCAGATGGCCCTGTGCTGGGGCGTCACCCCCATTCTGATGCCCTACGCCGGCAGCACCGACGAGCTGGTGGAGCTGGCCATGTCCACCGCCAAGAAGGCGGGACTGGTCCGCTCCGGCGATCTGGTGGTCATCACCGCCGGCGTCCCCGTGGGCGTCTCCGGCACCACTAACATGATCCAGGTCCACATGGTGGGTGGCGGACTGCTGAACGCCATCGGCATCGGCCAGGGCACCGTCACCGGAAAGCTGTGCGTCTGCCGCACCCTGGCGGACGTGGACGCCAAGTTCCGGGACGGGGACATTCTGGTGGTCCCCTACACCAGCAACGCCCTGATGGACACCATCCGCCGCTCCGCCGCCGTCATCAGTGAGGAGTCCGGCGTCAACAGCCACGCCGCCACCGTGGGCCTGGCTTTGAACAAGCCGGTGCTGGTGGGCGCCGTCAACGCCACCCGCATCCTGAAGGACGGGGTCCTGGTAGCCGTGGACTGCGGCCGGGGCGCGGTCCAGGTGCTGCCCCAGTGAACAGCCTGAAACGCCGCAGGACGGATGTCCTGCGGCGTTTTCTCTTTGCAGCGGGCAGTCCCAGCCGCCCCGGTTTTTCCGGTCAGGACTCCATGTGCCTGCCCAGGAAGGCGGCGATGGTCTGGGCCAGCTTGTACTCCGTCTCCCCGGTCTGGGGCATGGGGTCCTGGCCGATCATCAGCACCGCTCCCAGCAGGTCCCCCTCCGACAGAATGGGCGCCGCCACCGCCGCGATGAGCTTGTCGCTGCTGTCGCTGACGGGGATGCCCTGGGCGCCGTTCTGACGCTGGTAGATCTTCCGTCCGTCCAGCACCCGCTCCAGCTCCGGCGTGATGCGCTTTCCCAGCAGATCCCGGCGTCCGCCGCCGGCCACCGCCACCACCGTGTCCCGGTCCGTCACGGCGCAGATGAAGCCGGTGCTCTTGCTGAGGGTCTCGCAGATCTGGGAGGCGAACTCCTCCACGCCGCCCATCAGGGAGTACTTCTTGAAAATGACCTCGCCGTCCCGGCTGGTGTAGATCTCCAGCGGGTCGCCCTCCCGGATGCGCATGGTGCGGCGGATCTCCTTGGGGATCACCACCCGCCCGAGGTCGTCGATTCGCCTGACAATGCCTGTTGCTTTCAATCCATCAGAACCTTTCTCTGTGTTTTCATCTCCATATCCGCCGCCTCCCATGGGAGGCAGGCGTCACAGCCATTATTATCCGCAGTCAAAAATTAGTTATACTGGGAGCCGCCATGGTTTGTTCTGGAAATCCAACTTTCCGGTGGAAAGGTGAAACCTTTGGAAATTTTGGGCATTCTGCCCATATGGTTTTCCAAAAAGGAACGCAATAGCTGAAAAAAATGGCAATCTGCACGAAAAGCAGAAATGGATTTTGACATGCCTGTCCTTGATGTAAAGCGAGAAAAATGGTATAATGCAGGAAACATATTCAGATACAAAAGGACAATACACGGCCGCGGCAGGGAGGGAGACCACCTCCCGTCCGGCCTGAGAGGAGAAATTTCATGGCAGAAAAAGGACAGGCGGAGCAGTTTCATGCCGGAACACTGACCGACGGCTGGCGTTGGCTCGGTGCCCATCCCGCGCAGCAGCAGGGCCGGGACGGCTGGCAGTTCCGCGTCTGGGCGCCCCACGCCCGTGGCGTCTCCGTGGTGGGCGAGTTCAACAACTGGGACGCGTCAAAAGATCCTCTGACCCGGAACGGCGACGTCTGGGAGGGCTTCATCCCCGATCTTCCGGAGTATACATCTTATAAATACGCCGTGGACGGCGCGGACGGCAAGATGCACTTCAAGGCCGACCCCTACGGCTTCCACACCGAGGTCCGGCCCGCCACCGCCAGCAAGCTCTACGACCTCTCCCGGTTCGCCTGGGACGACGGGGACTTCCGGAAGCGGAAGCACGAACACCCCGTCTACTCCTCCCCGCTGAACATCTATGAGGTCCATCTGGGCTCCTGGCGGCTGAAGGAGGACGGCACCTTCTACAACTACCGGGAGCTGGCCGTCCAGCTGGCAGACTACATCAGCGATCTGGGCTACAACGCCATCGAGCTGCTGCCGGTGACGGAGCATCCTCTGGACGACTCCTGGGGCTATCAGTGCACCGGCTACTTCGCCCCCACCTCCCGCTTCGGCAAGCCCGAGGACTTTCAGTGGTTCGTCAACCACCTGCATCAGAAGGGCATCTCCATCATCCTGGACTGGGTGCCCGCCCACTTCTGCAAGGACGCCCAGGGCCTCTATGAGTTCGACGGCGCCTGCTGCTATGAGTACAGCGACCGCAACAAGTGGGAGCACGCCTCCTGGGGTACCCGGGTCTTCGACTACGGACGCCCGGAGGTCATCAGCTTCCTCTACTCCTCCGCCCGGTTCTGGCTGGAGGAATACCACATCGACGGCCTCCGGGTGGACGCCGTGGCGTCCATGCTGTATCTGGACTACGACCGTCAGGGCGGCGCCTGGACCCCCAATCAGTACGGCGGACATGAGAATCTGGAGGCCATCGAGTTCCTCCGGGGCCTGAACCGCATGGCCTTCTCCGTGGACCCGGACGTGCTGATGATCGCCGAGGAGTCCACCGCCTGGCCCATGGTCACCAAGCCCGCGCACATCGGCGGTCTGGGCTTCAACCTGAAGTGGAACATGGGCTGGATGAACGACATGTGCCATTACCTGAAGCTGGACCCCTGGTTCCGTCAGGACCACCACAAGGACATCACCTTCTCCATGATGTACGCCTTCTCCGAGAACTTCGTGCTGCCCATCTCCCACGACGAGGTGGTCCACATGAAGGGCTCCGTGGTGGGCAAGATGCCCGGCGACTATGAGAACCAGCTCCGCTGCCTCCGGGGCTTCTACGCCTACCTGCTGGCCCATCCCGGCAAGAAGCTGCTGTTCATGGGCGCGGAGCTGGGCCAGTGGCATGAGTGGAACTCCAAGCAGCAGCTGGACTGGTATCTGCTGGACAAGGACATCAACCAGAAGACCCTGGAGTTCTTCCGGCAGGCCAACCACTTCTACAACAGCCAGCGTCCCCTGTGGGAGATCGACTTCGACTGGTCCGGCTTCGAGTGGCTGGTGCCCGACGACAACCACAACAACGTGGTGGTGTTCCTGCGGAAGGACAAGGACGGCAACGACCTCCTGTGCGCGGTGAACTTCTCCCCCAACGCCTACGAGGGCTACCGGGTGGGCGTCCCTGATCACCGGCAGTACAAGCCCGTGTTCAACACCGACGCGGAGGTCTTCGGCGGCAGCGGCTTCGGCGACGACAAGCCGGTGCGGGTCCACAAAAAGCCCTCTCACGGCAAGGACCACTCCGTGGAGCTGAAGATCCCGCCCTTCGGCGGCGTGTTCCTGATGGGTGAGGGCCACTATCCCAAGCCCCGGGCCAAAAAGCCGGCCAAGACGGCGGCCGTCAAGGCAGAGAAGGCCATGAAGGCCAGTGAGACCGCCAAGACTGTGAAAGCTCCTGCGAAGAAAAAATCCGCCAAGACGGTGAAGTCCGCCGCCAAGGCGGTCCCCAATACCAAATCTGCGGCGAAGAAGCCCCGGAAAGAGAAAAAGGAGACGGTTCAATGAAAAAAGAGTGTATCGCCATGCTGTTGGCCGGCGGGCAGGGAAGCCGGCTGTACGTCCTGACGGGAGACATGGCAAAGCCTGCGGTGCCCTTCGGCGGAAAGTACCGCATCATCGACTTCCCCCTGTCCAACTGCACAAACTCCGGCATCGACACGGTGGGCGTGCTGACGCAGTACCGTCCCCTGGAACTGAACAGCTACATCGGCTCCGGCCAGCCCTGGGACCTGGACGCCTCCACCGGCGGCGTCCACATCCTGCCTCCCTATCAGGGCAGCAAGGGCGGCACCTGGTACAAGGGCACCGCCAACGCCATCTATCAGAACATCGGCTTCATCGACCTGTATGACCCCGAGTACGTGGTCATCCTCTCCGGCGACCACATCTACAAGATGGACTATTCCAAGATGGTCCAGCGCCACAAGGAGGCCCAGGCCGCCTGCACCATCTCTGTCATGGAGGTGCCCTGGTCTGAGGCTCCCCGCTTCGGCATCATGAACGTGGACGGCGAGGACAACATCACCGAGTTCCAGGAGAAACCCAAGGAGCCCAAGAGCAACCTGGCCTCCATGGGCATCTACGTGTTCTCCTGGCAGGCCCTGCGGAAGTACCTCACCGAGGACGAGGCCGACCCCAACTCCGACAACGACTTCGGCAAGAACATCATCCCCAAGATGCTGGCGGACGGCCAGAAGATGACCGCCTACCGCTTCGAGGGCTACTGGAAGGACGTGGGCACCCTGGAGTCCCTGTGGGACGCCAACATGGACATGCTCTCCCCCGAATCCGGCCTGGATCTGCTGGATGAGAGCTGGCCCATCTACGCCCGCACCGTGTCCGCCCCCGCCGCCTTCCTGGGCCGCGACGCCAGGGTCACCCACAGCGCCTTCAACCGCGGCAGCGATCTGGAGGGCGTGGTGGAGAACTCCGTCCTGTCCCAGGGCGTCAACGTGGCCCACGGCGCGGAGGTCAGCTACTCCGTGCTCCTGCCGGGCGTTCAGGTGGAGGAGGGCGCCGTGGTGCGCTACGCCATCCTGGGCGAGGGCTGCCATGTGGGCAAGGGCTGCCATGTGGGCGGCGCTCCCGAGGACAGCGATCCCGACAACTGGGGCCTGACGGTGCTGGCTCCCGGATGCAAACTGGAGGACGGCCGCATCGTTCCTCCCAAGACCATGCTCAACCGCGAAGGCGAGGAGGTTAAAAGATGAACGGACTGCACGGAATTATTTTCTGCTACGAAAATCGCAACGACCTGCGGGAGCTGAGTGAGATCCGCTCTCCCTCCTCCATCCCCTTCGGCGGACGGTACCGGGCGGTGGATTTCGCCCTGTCCAACCTGGTGAACGCCGGCGCCACCGACGTGGGCATCGTGCTCAACGGCCGCTATCAGAGCCTGCTGGACCATCTGGGTACCGGCAAGGACTGGGATCTGTCCCGCAAGCGGGGCGGCCTGAAGCTGCTGCCTCCCTTCGCCAGCAAGGAGGAAGTGGACAATACCGCCTTCCGCGGCAAGATGGACGCGCTGGTGGGCGTCCGCTCCTACCTGGAGGAGATCCGTCAGGACTACGTGGCCCTGATGGACGGCGATCTGGTGGTGAACCTGCCCTTGAACGACATTCTCCAGGCCCATATCAAGAGCGGCGCCGACATCACCGCCGTCTGCGGCAACGACAGCTTCCGGGTGGAGGACGGCACCTACTTCGATCTGGACGCCGACGGCCGCGTCAAGGACGTGCTGTACCACCTGAACAATCCCCGGGGCCGCCGCAGTCTGGAGGTCTACATCCTGTCCCGGAAGCTGCTGCTGGAGCTGGTGGACGACTGCGCCAGCCACGACCAGTACAGCTGGCGCCGGGACGTGCTCCAGGCCCGGAAGAGCACCCTGAAGATCCAGTCCTTCGTCTGGAGCGGCTTCGCCGCCTACATCCGCTCCGTTCAGGAGTATTATGACCGCAGCATGCAGCTGCTGGATCCCGGCGTGCGGGCTGAGCTGTTCTGCGCTGACCGTCCCATCCGGGCCAAGAGCGCCGACAAGTCCTCGTCCTACATCGCCCCCGACGGCTGCTGCCTGAACTCCCTGGTGGCGGACGGCTGCAATATCGCCGGCCGCGTGGAGAACTCCATCCTGTTCTCCGGCGTCACCGTGGAGGAGGGCGCCGTGGTACGCAATTGCGTCCTGTTCAAGGATGCCGCCGTCCGCAAGGGCGCCGAGCTGGCCTATGTCATCGCCGACAAGCGGGTGGAGATCCTGCCCAACCGGACCCTGATGGGCCACGGCAGCTACCCCCTGGTCATTGCGAAGGACAGCGTCGTTTAACGGTCACGAGGGGGGACGCAAGTCCCCCCTCGACGCGCTGTAGGGTCCGGACGGCCTCCGGCGGTCGTGCAGCTTTCCAACGGCAAACCTTCTTTTCCGCCGGGCCGCGGCAAGACCGGCAGCCCTGTTTTTGCAGGCCGTCAGGCCGTCTCCGTCACCTGTTCCTCCGGGCATACCCCATTTTTTGGGCAAACCCACCGGGAAGTGCTACCTTTCCGGCGGTTCGTTTTATTCAGAATACATCTTAACTTTTACGCGGAAAACGCTGTATAATATTTAAATTGGTATGTAGAGAGGAGTTCTCCAATATGAAAATTCTCTATGCAACTAGCGAAGCAGTCCCCTTCTGCAAAACCGGCGGACTGGCCGACGTGGCCGGTTCCCTCCCCCCTGCCCTGGCCGCCTGCGGCGCCGAGGTGGCGGTGATCCTGCCCCTGTACCAGATGGTGAAGGAGAAGTTCGGCAGCCAGCTGGAGTTCGTCTGCTACGACTATGTGGATCTGGCCTGGCGTCACATCTACTGCGGTCTGTTCCGGCTGAAGTATCAGGGCGTCACCTGGTACTTCCTGGACAATGAGCAGTATTTCCTGCGCCCCGCCCTGTACGGCCACATCGACGACGGCGAGCGGTTCGGTTTCTTCTCCCGGGCCATCGTCCGGATGCTGCCCCACCTGGAGTTCTGGCCCGACGTCATCCACTGCAACGACTGGCAGACCTCCCTGGTGCCCATCTACCTGAAGGATGACGGCGTCCGGGAGGAGCGGTTCCGGAGCATCAAGACCGTGCTGTCCGTCCACAACATCGAGTACCAGGGCCGCTACGGCAAGGAGACCCTGGGCGACCTGTTCGGCCTGGACCACGGCTGGGCCGACGACGGCACCATCATGATGGACGGCGACGTGAATCTGCTGAAGGGCGCCATCCTGTGCGCCGACGCGGTGAACGCCGTGTCTCCCACCTACGCCCAGGAGTTGAAGCTCTCCTTCTACGCCCACGGCATGGAGAGCATCATGCAGCGGTGCAGCTACAAGCTCCACGGCGTCCTCAACGGCATCGACACCACCCGGTACGATCCCGCCCACGACCAGATCATCACCGCCAATTACTCCGCCGGGGATCTCTCCGGCAAGGCCCGGGACAAGGCGTACCTGCGCCAGCTCATGGGCCTGCGGGATGACGAGAACGTGCCCATCATCGGCATGGTCTCCCGTCTGGTGGCCCACAAGGGCCTGGACCTGCTGTGCGAGGTGCTGCATGACATCATGGAGCTGCCGGTGCAGCTGGTGGTCCTGGGCAAGGGCGACCAGAAGTACGAGGAGTTCTTCCGCTGGGCCGCCAGCCAGTATCCCGGCCGGGTGGCCGTGCGCCTGGACTACAATGAGGAGCTGTCCATGGCCATCTACGCCGGCGCGGATCTGTTCCTGATGCCCTCCAAGAGTGAGCCCTGCGGCCTGAGCCAGATGATCGCCATGCGCTACGGCACCGTGCCCATCGTCCGGGAGACCGGCGGCCTGAAGGACACCGTCCATCCCTACGAGAGCTGGCGCGACGCCGGCAACGGCTT
Source organism: Dysosmobacter sp. HCP28S3_G4 (assembly GCF_052065175.1). Classification (NCBI taxonomy): domain Bacteria; kingdom Bacillati; phylum Bacillota; class Clostridia; order Eubacteriales; family Oscillospiraceae; genus Dysosmobacter; species Dysosmobacter sp. HCP28S3_G4. The sequence goes on from NZ_JBQHUP010000029.1 coordinate 13,372, forward strand.
CACCTTCGCCAGCTACAACTCCGGCGACATGCTGTACGTCATCCGCCAGGCCGTGGCTCTGTACCGCGACTCCCACGACGCCTTCGCCCGCATCCAGAAGCGGGACATGGAGGAGGACTTCAGCTGGGCCCGCAGCGCCGGTCAGTACCTGCACATCTACGAGAGCATCACCGGCCTGCCCGCCGTGGAGCCCGCCCCCGCTCCCGTGGAGGAGACTGTCCCTTTTGAGGAGCCCGCCCCGGCCGAGGAGCCCGCGCCTGTCGAGGAACCCTCTCCTGTTGAGGAGCCCGCTCCTGCCGAGGAACCCGCTCCCGTCGAGGAGCCCGCCCCTGTCGAGGAAGCCGCTCCCGCTGAGGAAGCCGCTCCCGCTGAGGAAGCCGCTCCCGCTGAGGAGCCCGCTCCTGTCGAGGAAGCCGCCCCTGTTGAGGAACCCGCCCCCGCCAAAAAGGCAAAGCGCGCCCCCGCCAAGAAGACCGCCACTGCCAAACCTAAACAGAAAGGAACCGCCAGGACCGGCGTGAAGAAGGCCGCCGGCAAAAAGAAAGCGGTTAAGGAAAAAGAATGACACCGTTCACCACAAAGACTCTGGAAGACGCTCTGACCAGCAAACTGATGATCCACTTCGGCAAGACCGCCGAGGAGGCCAGCGATGAGGAAGTCATGAAGGCCAGCGCCCTGGTCATCCGGGACGTGATGGCCATCCGCAAGGTGGAGACCCGGAAGAAGACCCTGCGGGAGGGGGACAAGCAGGTCCACTATCTGTCCCTGGAGTTCCTGATGGGCCGCAGCCTGATGAAAAACGCCTACAACCTGGGCATTCTGCCCCAGTTGAAGGAGGCGCTGGAGCACCTGGGCTTCAAGCCCGCCGACATCTTCGAGATCGAGCCTGACGCGGGCCTGGGCAACGGCGGCCTGGGCCGTCTGGCCGCCTGCTATCTGGACTCCATGGCCACCCTGGAGATCCCCGCCACCGGCTATTCCATCTGCTATGACCTGGGCATCTTCAAGCAGAAGATCGTGGAGGGCCAGCAGGTGGAGCTGCCCGACAACTGGCGCAATCTGGGCGCCGCCTGGCTGCTGCCCAAGCCCGAGGAGTCCCAGCAGGTCCTCTTCGGCGGACATCTGCGGGAGTTCTGGGACAACGGCTATCTGCACATCGTCCAGGAGGACGCCACTCAGGTCACGGCCGTGCCCTGCGACATGGTCATCGCCGGTTACGGCACCCGCCACACCAACGTCCTGCGTCTGTGGGACGCCCGGGCCAGCAAGCCCGTGGACATGTCCCTGTACTCCCGGGGCGAGTATCTGAAGGCCGCCGAGGAGGAGGCCATGGCAGAGACCATCGCCAAGGTCCTGTACCCGGAGGACAACCACGTGGAGGGCAAGTCTCTGCGGCTGAAGCAGCAGTATTTCTTCGTGTCCGCCACCGTCCAGTGCATCGCCAAGGAGCATCTGGAGGCCTACGGCACCCTGATGAACTTCCACGAGAAGAACGTCATCCAGATCAACGACACCCATCCCGCCCTGGTGATCCCGGAGCTGATGCGCATCTTCATGGACGAGGCCGGCATGGACTGGGACACCGCCTGGAACATCACCCGCCAGTCCGTGGCCTACACCAACCACACCGTCCTGGCGGAGGCCCTGGAGCGCTGGCCCCAGGATCTGTTCCAGCGGCTGCTGCCCCGGATCTGGCAGATCACCACGGAGATCTCCCGCCGCTGGCAGGAGCAGTGCATGAACTTCTACCACGATGAGTCCAAGGTCCGGAACATGGCCGTCATCTGGGAGGGCGAGGTCCGGATGGCCAACCTGTGCCTGGCCGGCGGCATGGCCGTCAACGGCGTCAGCGGCCTCCACTCCGACATCCTGAAGAAGGACGTGTTCAAGGAGACCTACGGCATGGAGCCCTGGAAGTTCCAGAACGTCACCAACGGCATCGATCACCGCCGCTGGCTCAGTGAGATCAACCCCCGGCTGGACAGCCTGATCCGCGACCTCACCGGCGGCGACGACTATCTGCTGAAGCCCCTGACCCTCCGGAAGCTGGACGACTACGCCGACGACGCGGAGGTCCTGCGCCGGATGGCGGACATCAAGCGGAAGAACAAAGAGGACTTCGCCGCCTACATCAAGAAGGCCCAGGGCGTGGTGCTGAACCCCGACGCCATCTTCGACGTCCAGGTGAAGCGGCTCCACGAGTACAAGCGCCAGCTGCTGAACGTGCTGAACATCATCGCCCTGTACCAGCAGCTTCAGGACGACCCCAACTCCATCACCCAGCCCCACACCTTCCTGTTCGGCGCCAAGGCCGCCCCCGGCTACGCCGTGGCCAAGCGCATCATCCATCTGATCAACTCCCTGGCGGACCAGATCGCCCACGATCCCGTCTGCAAGGACAAGCTGCAGGTGGTGTTCCTGGAGAACTACCGGGTCTCCCTGGCCGAGCATCTGATGCCCGCCAGCGAGGTGTCCCAGCAGATCTCCACCGCCGGCAAGGAGGCCAGCGGCACCGGCAACATGAAGTTCATGATGAACGGCGCCCTCACCGTCGGCACTCTGGACGGCGCCAACGTGGAGATGCACGACGTGCTGGGCGACGAGAACATGTTCCTGTTCGGCCTCCACGCCGACGAGGTGGTGCAGCTGAAGCGGGAGGGCTATCTGCCCCAGCGGCTGTACAACCGGGATCCCAAGCTCCGCCGGGCGCTGGACGCCCTCCGCGGCGGCTTCCGGGACGGCGTCAGCTACGAGGACCTGTTCACCCGCCTGCTCACCGGCGCCGGCGGCTCCCCCGCCGACGAGTATCTGCTGCTGGCGGACTTCGAGAGCTACTGGCAGGCGGAGCAGCGCATGGCGGAGACCTACCGCGACCAGCAGGCCTGGAACCGGATGAGCCTCCACAACGTGGCCCGCTCCGGCATCTTCGCCGCCGACCGCTCCGTGGCGGAGTACGCCGACAACATCTGGCACGTGAAGCACAGAACCATTTAAGCGTTCTGTTCATTTGATGAAAACAGTCCCGGCCCTGAGGGCCGGGACTGTTTTTTCGCCGCAGGATTCACGGCAGCAACCATGTCTCCGGATGGTCCATGCTCTCCTGGAGACGGTCCAGGAACCGCTTCAGGTGCCAGCCGTCGGTGACGGCGTGGTGGACGGTCACCGACAGCGGCAGCTCCATCCGCCTGCCCCGCCGCCGGAAGGCCCCGGCCTCAAAGGAGGGCAGATAGTAGTCCTTCAGGCCGTGACAGTGGAGGGAGAAGCTGTCATACTAAAACCTGATAAAAAGCTTGAAAAGCGTTTTATAGCGCAAAGCGCGTCAGGTTTTTATGAGACGTGGCGGCGCATGATACGTGCGCCGCCAGCGTGCAAAGCACGCGGGATTTCAAATAAAGCATTTTATTTGAAATCAGTATCAAAGGAGAAGCAGGGGATGCAGGAGATGACGTAGCTGTTCTCCGGCGGCGCGCCCTTGCCGGTGAGGATGCCGTGATCTTCCCCCCAGTGGGCGGTGTCCTCCAGATAGCGCCGGTAAAAGACGGAGAAGTCCGGGTCAAACTCCGTCCACAGCAGCGACGTGGAGCCGTCGTCCGGGTGGAACTGGGGATAGGTGGGCGTCAGCTCCGTCCAATGGCCCAGGACCCCTTCCCGCACCGCCAGCCGCAGCTCCGGCACCTCCCGGACGGCCCGGGTCACCAGCCAGAGATAGGCAGGGAAGAACCGGGCTTCCCGCTGCTTCAGCGTCCGGCGGAGGACCGTGACGTCCAACGGAACGGTGACGGAGTAGGTGGTGGGGGCCGCCTGGGTGTAGTACCAGAACTCCTGGGCCTGGGGCCAGGTCTTTGTGTCGATGGGCTGGAACAGGGGCAGCTCTTTCATGTCAAATACCTCCCGATCAGGATGTCCCCAGTATAAGCCCTCCTTCCCCGCCCCGGCAACCGACGCTCCGTAGAGTAAGCACGGAAAACAAAAGTGGTCCATCCGGTATAAAATCCCCTGAAAGGCTTTACAAATCTTAAAAGTACGGATATAATACAATTTCAGCGTGAATTTGCGCAATTCAGAAGGCGGAAGGACCTCCCCCCGGCGGGGAATGTGCGGCATCGGACGCGGGCCTTCCACGGAAAGTGAGAACGAAATGGAAATCACGGAAGGCGTGCGGTTTGACTCTCTGGGCCTGTCCCCGGAGATCATGCGCGCACTGGAAAAGCGGAGCCTGACCACCTCTACCCCGGTCCAGGCGGGGTGCATCCCCCCCATGATGGACTGGCAGGACGTCATCGCCAAGGCCCCCACCGGCACCGGCAAGACCTTCGCCTACGGCATCCCCATCGTGGAGCACATCGATCCGGAGGACGAGTCCGTCCAGGCGGTGATCCTGGCCCCCACCCGGGAGCTGGCCATCCAGATCACCGACGAGCTGCGGGACATCGCCGCGTTCAAGCCCGGCGTCCGCAGCGTGTGTCTCTACGGCGGACAGCCCATCGGCCGCCAGATCGACGCCCTGAAGAAGCGGCCCCAGATCGTGGTGGCCACGCCGGGCCGTCTCAGCGACCACATGAAGCGCCGCACCGTCCGGGTGGACACCGCCCGCACCGTGGTGCTGGATGAGGCGGACCGGATGCTGGACATGGGCTTCATCCACGACGTCACCCGTCTGCTGGATAAGATGAACAAGCGGAAGAACCTGGGCATGTTCTCCGCCACCATCTCCCGGGAGGTCATGGACATCGCCTGGGTGTACCAGCGGGACGCGGCGGAGATCACCGTCCGGGAGGACGAGCAGAACAAGCCGGACATCAAGCAGTTCCGCATGGAGGTCAGCATGAACGAGAAGGCCGATGCCATCGCCCGCATTCTGGACGAGACGGGCTTCGACCGCTGCATGGCCTTCTGCAACACCAAGGGCTCCACGGAGCGCATCAGCAAGTTCCTCCAGATGCGGGGCGTAGACGCGGACTGCATCCACGGCGACATCCCCCAGAAGCAGCGGGAGAAGGTCATGGACCGCTTCCGGGAGGGCCAGCTGCGGGTGTTCGTGTCCACGGATGTGGCCGCCCGGGGCATCGACGTGGACGACGTGGACATCGTGTTCAACTGCGACGTGCCCGACGAGAACCAGGACTACGTCCACCGCATCGGCCGGACGGGCCGGGCCAAGCGGCAGGGCGTGGCGGTGACCTTCGTGTCCGACTACCCCGCCAAAATGCGCATCGACGACATCGCCCGCCGGACCCGCAACGAGATCGTGCCGGTGAAGTTCGACGAGAACGGCCACCTGGCCATCGTGGAAGAGAACAAATGACCGACAGGCGCCGGATGAAAGTCCGGCGCCTGTGCCAATATTTCCCGCGGAGAATTGATTTTTCCGGACCGCTGTGCTATAGTATAGTACCACTATACCGCTGTAAAGCGGAAAACCCTTTTGAAAAGGACTCCTGACAATGATCAACACCTGGAATCTCACCATACCGGAGCTGACGGGGGACACGGAGCGCCGGGCATACGTCTACGTGCCCGACTTCCTGGAGGATGATCCCGACGGACGCTATCCGGTACTCTATATGTTTGACGGCCACAACGTCTTCTTCGACGAGGACGCCACCTACGGAAAGAGCTGGGGCCTGGGCAATTACCTGGACGAGCATGAGACCCCCCTCATCGTGGCGGCGGTGGAGTGCGACCGCAGTCCCGACAACGGGCGGCTGTCCGAGTACTCCCCCTGGTCCTTTCAGGACCGCCAGCTGGGCAAGTTCACCGGCCGGGGCCAGATCACCATGGACTGGATGGTGAACACCTTCAAGCCCTTCATCGATGAGAACTTCCCCACCCTGCCGGACCGGGACTTCACCTTCATCGCCGGCAGCTCCATGGGCGGCCTCATGAGCCTGTACGCCCTGCTGGCCTACAACCACGTCTTCTCCCGGGCGGCGGCCCTGTCCCCCTCCCTGTGGTGCGCGCCCAAGCAGCTGGAACAGCTGGTCCGGAGCGCCGATATCGCCCCGGACACGGTGCTGTACATGGACTACGGCTCCCGGGAGCTGGGCAATCACAAACGGATGCTCCGCCAGTTCAGCCGCATGAACAAGCTGCTGCTGGAACGGGGCGTGCTGCTGGACAGCCGCATCGTCCCCGGCGGCGAGCACTGCGAGGCCAGCTGGGAGCGGCAGATCCCCTTTTTCCTGAATACTCTGCTCTACGATTGGGCATGACGGAGGTTGATCCCCATGGAAACACAGTATTTTAAAAATTACAGCCCGGCCCTGGGCCGGGAGATGGAGTGCAAGGTCTACGGCCACGCCGGACGGCCCGTGCTGTTCATCCCCTGCCAGGACGGGCGGTTCTTTGACTTCGAGAACTTCCACATGACGGACGTGTGGGCGCCCTGGATCGAGTCCGGCCAGGTGATGGTGTTCTCCATCGACACCATGGACAAGGAGACCTGGTCCGCCAAGGACGGCGACCCCTACTGGCGCATCCGGCGGCATGAACAGTGGGTCCGGTACATCACCGATGAGATGGTCCCCTTCATGCGGGCCATGGTCAACCAGCGCAACGGCTGGGAGGGCGAGCCCGGCGTGCTGGTCTTCGGCTGCTCCCTGGGCGCCACCCACGCCGCCAACCTGTACTTCCGCCGTCCGGACCTCTTTGACCGGCTGCTGGCCCTCAGCGGCATCTACGACGCCGCCTACGGCTTCGACGGCTACATGGACGATCAGGTCTATCTCAACTCCCCGGTCCACTATCTGGCAAACCTGCCGGCGGATCACCCCTACGTGGCCCAGTACAACCAGAAGAAGGGCGTCATCTGCGTGGGACAGGGTCCCTGGGAGATCCCCGACACCACCTTCCGGGTGCGGGACATCTGCGCGGAAAAGGGCATCCACCTCTGGGTGGACGTGTGGGGCTACGACTGCGCCCACGACTGGGACTGGTGGTACAAGCAGGTGGTGTACTTCCTGCCCTATCTGCTGGAAAAGTGAACTTCTGCAAACGAGATTTGTGTGACAAAGAGAGGGACACTTATGAAAAACGTGATCTTTATTTCCCCGAATTTCCCCACCAACTACTGGCAGTTCTGCCGGGAGCTGAAGCGCAACGGCATGAACGTGCTGGGCATCGGCGATCAGCCCTATGACGAGCTGCGCCCCGAGCTGAAGGACAGCCTCAACGAGTACTACAAGGTCGGCAGCCTGGAGAACTACGACGAGGTCTACCGGGCCGTGGCGTTCTTCATCTTCAAGTACGGCCGCATCGACTGGCTGGAGTCCAACAACGAGTACTGGCTGGAGCGGGACGCCCAGCTGCGCACCGACTTCCACATCACCAGCGGCTTCCAGGTGGAGGACATGCCCCGCATCAAGTACAAGTCCAGGATGAAGGAGTTCTACAAGCAGGCCGGTCTGGCGGTGGCCCGGTACCATCTGGTGGACAACTACGAGAACTGCCTGGCCTTCATCAAAGAGGTGGGCTATCCCGTGGTGGTGAAGCCGGACAACGGCGTGGGCGCCTCCCACACCTACAAGCTCAGCAGTGACGAGGAGCTGCGCCAGTGGTTCGAGAAGGACTGCGAGGCGGGCGTGTCCTACATCATGGAGGAGTTCGTCCACGCGGAGGTCAACTCCTACGACGCCATCATCGACTCCAACGGCGAGCCCATGTTCGAGACCGGCAACGTCACCCCCATGTCCATCATGGACATCGTCAACGAGATGGACAACTCCATCTACTACATCGTCAAGGACCTGCCGGAGGACACCCGGAAGGCCGGACGGGCCACCGTCAAGAGCTTCGGCGTCAAGAGCCGGTTCGTCCACTTTGAATTCTTCCGCCTGACCCAGGACCAGGAGGGTCTGGGCAAGAAGGGCGACATCATGGCCCTGGAGGTCAACATGCGGCCCTGCGGCGGCTTCTCCCCCGACATGATGAACTACGCCAACAGCACCGACGTGTACAAGATCTGGGCGGACATGATCGCCTTCGACCGCTCCACCATGCCGGAGGGTGAGCACGCCTTCTGCGCCTTCGCCGGCCGCCGGGACGGCAAGAACTTCGTCATGGACCACGACGCCATCATGGCCAAGTACGGCGCCCAGATGAAGATGGTGGACCGCATCCCCGACGCCCTGTCCGGCGCCATGGGCAACCAGATGTACGTGGCCACCTTCCCCACCCAGGAGGCCCTGGACGACTTCTACCGCAACATCCTCCAGTGCAAATAAGCGCCGTCCCCCCGGGACGCAGAAACCCCCTGCCGCGTTTTGCGGCAGGGGGTTCGTTTTGTTTTATTCCCGTCCGAACATGGCCCGGACCGTGCCCACCTGATACAGCGAGCCGAAGACGCAGACGGCGTCCTCCGGTCCGGCGTCCGACAGAGCCAGAGCTACGCCGTCCTCCACCGTTCCGGCGTCCCGCACGGTGAGGCCGAACCGGCTGCGGATGTCCGCTGCCAGGGCGGCGGCGTCCAGTGCGCGGCTGCTGTCCGGTGTGACGGTGACGAAGGACCTAGCCAGCGGGGCCATAAGGTCCAGCATCCCGGCGCTGTCCTTGTCCGCCATGACCCCCATGACGAAGGTCACGGGCCGGTTTGGCAGGCAGGTCCGCAGGCAGTCCGCCAATGCGGCGGCGCCGTTGGGATTGTGGGCGCCGTCCACGATGAGGTCGGGGCGCCGTTGCAGCACCTCGAACCGTCCCGGCCAGGACGCCGACGCCAATCCCCGGCGGAGGGCCTCCTCCGGAATGGTCCAGCCCCGGCGGCGCAGGGCGTCCGCGGCGTCCAGCGCCGCGGACGCGTTTTGGGTCTGATAGGGCCCCAGCAGGGCGATGCGCAGGTCCTGCCGGTCCCGGTAGGAAAACCGCTGGCCGTCCAAACTGTGGGCGGTCACGGTCAGCGCCTCCGGTGCCGTGACGGTGAGACGCGCGCCGGTATCGGCGCAGCGGGCCGCCACCACGTCCAGCACCTCCCGGTTCTGATGGGACAGGATCACCTCGCAGCCGGGCTTGATGATGCCCGCCTTCTCCCCGGCCACCTGCGGGACGGTGGTCCCCAGGTACGCCGTGTGGTCCAGGCCCACGGCAGTGATCACCGCCGCCTCCGGGGAGGGGATGACGTTGGTGGGGTCCAGACGGCCCCCCATGCCCACCTCCAGCACCGCCAAATCGCAGCCCTTCCGTTGGAAGTACAGCAGTCCCAGGGCCGTCAGCAGCTCGAACTGGGAGGGCTTCTCCCCCAGCCGCGCCAGCAGCGGACGGACCTCCTCCAGCAGGGCGGACAGCTCTCCGTCGGAGATCTCCCGTCCGTCTACCCGGATGCGCTCGTTGTACCGCCGCAGATGGGGCGAGGTGAACAGTCCCGTGGAATATCCCGCCGCCGTCAGGACGGCGGCGAGCATGGCGGCCGTGGAGCCCTTGCCGTTGGTGCCGGTGATGTGGACGAACCGCAGCTGCTTCTGGGGGTCCCCCAGAAGGGCCAGCAGGGCCGCCATGCGGTCCAGTCCCGGCTTCCGGTCCTGCCAGCGGGGGGCGCACAGGGTCTCCATGATCCCGCCGAAGTCCTCCATCAGCCGGCCTCCCGGGCGTAGCCCTGCTTCCGCAGGAACCGGGCCACCGGCAGCAGCAGCGTGGTCACTACCAGAGCCGTCACCACACCGGTGAACAGCCGCCACAGGAAGGAGCCGAAGACGATGGCGAAGGTGTAGTAGTGGTAGATCATGCTGTCCACCCAGTAGACGGCGGTGTTGGCCACGGTGGTGCCCATGGCCCCCAGAACGCAGAAGAAATAGCAGGCCACGGGACGCCGCTCCAGAGGACGGACTCCGGACTGGCAGACCAGCGCCGCCGTACCCACGATGACGGCCCGCACCGCCGGGGGGATGCACCACAGCGCCGTGGTGGCGGTGATGCCGTAGCCCCCCAGGAGCTGGTTCAGAAACTCGCCCACCAGGGCGATGACGGCGGCCTCCCCCGGCCCGTAGAGAATGGCGCTGAGCAGGATGGGCAGGGACGCGAAGGTGATGCGGATATCACCCGGCAGTTTCAGGCTCAGGGTGGTGGTGAGGACGACGTACAGCGCCGTCAGAATGGCCATGCGGCAAAGGGCCTGCACGCTCTGCAGGCCGGTTTTCCGGTTCTTCATATGAAATTTTCCTCCTTTGTGATGTTTGCCACAGAAGGAGGACTTTCGTTCCTCTTTTGTGGCAGCGGATGCGGGCACAGCACCGCGGGGCTCCATGATCCGGCCCCTTCGTCCGGCGGCAACTTCCCATCCGCCGGCACTTGACGCGCTGTCCCTACTCTGTCAGGGTCTCCAAAATGCGCTGAAACTCACTCCCGCGGCGTCCGCAGGCGTCTGGTCACCTCCTTCGTGATCCGCTCCGCACGGGGCAGATAGTCCGCCAGCAATCTGTCGGCATGTTCCTCCAGCCGCCGGGCGGTATTCCGGTCCGTCAGGGTCCGGGTGTTGATGAAAACATTCAGGCCGGCGCTCTCCAGCGCCGCACGGCAGCAGGACGCGCCGCAGCCCACGTCACTGACCATCATGACGCTGCCCTTTTCCAGCATCTCCTCCAGCAGCTCCACGGCACGGCAGGTCTGCTCCAGCATCTCCATGGGCGGGCAGCAGGCGGCCAGGGTGGCCGCTTCCAGCACCTCCGCCCGGGACGGGTCGTCCTTGGGGATGGAATAGGCCCGGGACAGCGGCTCGAAGGCTGCGGCGTCCATGTCCGCCAGCTCCAGCAGACGGCGGCGGACGCTCTCCCCCTCCGCCAGCAGACGGCGGATATCCGGCTCCACGGCGGCGTATTTCTTCTTTCCCAGGGTCAGGTTCCCCGCCATGGAGCAGAGAGCCGTCCCCAGCGCGCCCACCAGGGCGGCGGCGCCGCCTCCGCCGGGCACCGGCGCCCGGGAGGCCAGGACCGCCGTGAAGTCCCCGCAGGACTTGTCCATCAGTTTTTCAGCCATTGGTATTCGCTCCTGTCAAATGGATCAGATGAAATCAGACTCAGAACAGGCCCGTGATCTTCCCCGTCTCGTCCACGTCGATGTTGTTGGCCGCCGGGACCTTGGGAAGACCGGGCATGGTCATGATGTCGCCGGTGAGGGCCACGATGAAGCCGGCGCCGGCGGAGACCTTCAGGTTCCGCACCGTCACGGTGAAGCCCTCGGGCGCGCCCAGCAGGGCTGCGTCGTCGGAGAAGCTGTACTGGGTCTTGGCCATGCAGATGGGCAGCTTGTCAAAGCCCAGGGCCGTCAGCTGCTGGAGCTGCTTCTTGGCCGGGCCGGTGAGGGTCACGCCATCGGCGTGATAGACCTTCGTGGCGATGGCGTTGAGCTTGTTCTCAATGGTGTCGTCGGCGTCGTAGGCGAACCGGAAGTGGTTGGGCTCGTCGCACAGCCGCAGCACCTCCTGCGCCAGGGCGATGCCGCCCTCGCCGCCCTTGGCCCAGACCTCGCTGAGGGCCACGTTGACGCCCAGTTCCCGGCACTTGTCCTCCACCAGCTTCAGCTCGGCGGCGGTATCCGTGGGGAAGGCGTTGATGGCCACCACGCAGGGCAGGCCGTAGACCTTGGTCATGTTCTCCACGTGCCGGAGCAGATTGGGCAGGCCCTTCTCCAGCGCCTCCAGATTCTCGGTGTTCAGGTCGGCCTTGGCAACACCGCCGTGGTGCTTCAGCGCCCGGACGGTGGCCACCACCACCACGGCGTCGGGATGGAAGCCCGCCGCGCGGCACTTGATGTCCAGGAACTTCTCCGCGCCCAGGTCCGCGCCGAAGCCCGCCTCGGTGACGGTGTAGTCCGCCAGCTTCAGAGCCGTGTCCGTGGCCTCGATGGAGTTGCAGCCGTGGGCGATGTTGGCGAAGGGGCCGCCGTGGATGATGGCGGGGGTGTGCTCCAGGGTCTGCACCAGATTGGGCTTCAGGGCGTCCTTCAGCAGGGCGGTCATGGCGCCCTCAGCGTGGAGGTCGTGGGCGGTGACGGGCTTGTCGTCTCGGGTGTAGGCCACCACCATCCGGGCCAGACGGGTCTTCAGGTCCTGCAGGTCCGTGGCCAGGCACAGCACCGCCATGATCTCGGAGGCCACGGTGATGTCGAAGCCGTCCTCTCTGGGGACTCCGTTGACCTTGCCGCCCAGGCCGCAGACGATGTGCCGCAGCTGGCGGTCGTTCATGTCTACGCACCGCTTCCAGGTGATCTTCCGCACGTCGATGTCCAGGGCGTTCCCCTGCTGGATGTGGTTGTCCAGCATGGCGGCCAGCAGATTGTTGGCCGCGCCGATGGCGTGGAAATCGCCGGTGAAGTGCAGGTTGATGTCCTCCATGGGCACCACCTGGGCATAGCCGCCGCCGGCGGCGCCGCCCTTCACGCCGAACACGGGGCCCAGAGAGGGCTCCCGCAGGCACAGGGCCGTCTTCTTCCCCAGCTTCGTCAGGGCGTCCGCCAGACCCACGGAGGTGGTGGTCTTGCCCTCTCCGGCGGGGGTGGGATTGATGGCGGTGACCAGGATCAGCTTGGATTTCCGGGGTAGGTCCTTCAGGGCATGGATGTCCAGCTTGGCCTTGTACTTGCCGTAGGGCTCCAGGGCGTCCCCGTCCACGCCCAGCTTTTCGGCGATCTCCCCGATGGGCAGCATCTCCGCTTCCTGCGCGATCTCAATGTCAGTCTTGTAAGCCATGGGAATCATTCCTCCTGTTGTCAATTCTGTCCCCCGGACGCCGCGGACCGGCGGAGCGCCCCTCCGCCTTCCCTCTCGTGGGCCCCTTCGGACGGTGTCCGGAGCGGTGTCCGCCCCGGCCGGTTCTGCCGGTTCACGGAGAAGCGGCAGCTTTAAGGTAGTATCTTTAGTATAGCGGACAACATGGGGAATCGGCAAGTATTTCTTTCACAAGAATCACTGAAATTCCCGCGTTTCCTTGTCCAAAATGTGCAGAACAGCCCGAACGCTCCCGCGCCCGGGCCGCTGTCAGCGAAAAACGCTCAGCCGAACAGCTCCGCCGCCTTCTCCGCCATGCGGCGGCCGTAGACCTGAAAGGTCTCCCGGCTCTTCTCCAGCTCGCCGGCCACGGCCTCGGGGCCCAGGTGGATCACCGGCTTGCCCTTGGAGCCGCCGCCGGAGTAGACCAGCATGCCATAGACCATCAGGTGGTCCAGAATGGTCTGGATGGCCAGTTCTCCGCCGCCGTGGATGTAGTTGGCGGTGGCGAAGGCGCCGCCCAGCTTTCCGGCCACGCCGTACTTGCCCAGGCCCTCCAGGAACAGCTTCATCTCGCCGCTGACGCTGGCGTAGTAGGTGGGGCTGCCCAGCACCAGGCAGACGCTCTCCCGCAGCCATTCCTCGTCCACCGCGTCGATGGACATGGTCTTGGCCTCCACGGCCTCCACCTGCTCCATGCCCTCTGCGACGGCCTCCGCCATGGCCTTGGTATTGCCGGATTTGGAGTGATACAAAACGCTCATTTTCATTGGGAATTCCTCCTTCTTTTGATGGTCCGTTTTTCGGTTTGCGGCGGAGCCGTTATCCCCGGTCCTCGATCTCCCGGGTGGCGTAGGCGTTCAGCTCCATGCCCGCCGTATGGCCCGCCAGATACTCGTAGTAGCCCTGGGCGCCGATCATGGCGCCGTTGTCGCCGCACAGCCGCAGGGGCGGCAGGTACAGCCGGCAGCCCGCCGCGTCGCAGGCTTTTTGCAGGTCTGCCCGGATGATGGAGTTGGCGGCCACGCCGCCGGCGGCGCAGATCACCTTCCGGCCCGTCTGCCGGGCCGCCTCCATGGCCCGGGGCACCAGCGTATCGCTGACGGCCCGGGTGAAGTCCCGCGCCAGGGCCGCCCGGTCCAGGGGCTCTCCGGTCTGCTCCGCGTGATGGGCCAGATTCACCACCGCCGTCTTCAGTCCGGAGAAGCTCATGTCCAGGGGCGCGCCGTCCACATGGGCCACAGGCAGCTGGTACACGCCGCCCGCCGACTGCTGTGCCAGCTCGTCCATGGGCTTGCCGCCGGGATAGGGCAGGCCCAGCACCCGGGCCGCCTTGTCGAAGCACTCCCCCGCCGCGTCGTCCCGGGTGGCGCCCAGGATGCGGAGGTCCGTGTAGTCCCGCACGTCCACGATGAGGGTGTTGCCGCCGGAGATGGCCAGGGCCAGAAACGGCGGCTCCAGTTCCGGGAAGGCCAGATAGTTGGCGGCGATGTGGCCCCGGACGTGGTGGACGGGGATCAGGGGCACGTTCCAGGCGTAGGCCACGGATTTGGCGAAGCTGAGCCCCACCAGCACCGCGCCGATGAGGCCGGGGGCGTAGGTCACCGCCACGGCGTCGATGTCGTCCTTCGTGCAGTGGGCGTCCGCCAGGGCTTTTTCCGTCAGGGCGGCGATGGCCTCCACGTGCTTCCGGGAGGCGATCTCCGGCACCACGCCGCCGTACAGGGCGTGCATATCCGCCTGGGAGGCGATGGCGTCGGACAGGACGCGGCGGCCGTCCTCCACCACCGCCGCGGCGGTCTCGTCGCAGGAGGATTCAAAGGCCAGTATCTTCATTGGGTGTTCCCTCTCTCTGTCAGCAGTTGATGACCCGGCTCAGGAGCGGATCACGGGGCCGCCGTCCGCCGGGGTCTCCGGGGCGGTCAGCTCCTTCGTCATAATGAGGGCATCCTCTCTGGGATGCTCATAGTAGTTCCGGCGGCGTCCCACGCTGCGGAAGCCCAGTCCGCCGTACAGGGCGATGGCCCCGTAGTTGGACGCCCGGACCTCCAGCGTCAGGAAGCTGAGCCGGTTGGCCTGGGCGAAGTTTAGGAACACGTCCAGCAGCTTCCCGGCGATGCCCTGGCGGCGGTACTCCGGCCGCACCGCCACGTTCAGGATGGTGCCCTCGTCCAGCACCACCTGGAGTCCGGCGTAGCCCGCCACCTTGCCGCTGTCGTCCAGGGCCACCAGGAAGGCGGACAGGGCGTTGTCCAGCTCCTCCGCCAGCATGTTCCGGGACCAGGGGTCCGGGAAGCAGATGCGCTCCAGCTCCGCCACCTCGTCCAGATGGTCGGCGTTCATGGGCACGATGCGGATGTGCATTTGTTCTCTCATATCGCAGATTCCTTTCCGATGAGGTCTGTCACGACCCGGTCTCCCGTCCGTAGAGCCAGACGCCCAGAATGATGACCGCGCCGCCCAGCACCGTCAGCGCCCCCGGCACCTCCCGGAACAGCAGCAGGCCCCACACCGAGGCAAACACCGGCTCCAGCAGCTTGACGGTGGAGATGAAGGCGGCGGGCAGATATTTCAGTCCCCAGCTGAACACGCTATGGCCCAGCAATGTACAGAACACCGCCATGCCCAGGGCGGTGAGCCAGTTGACGGCGCCGTGGCCCGTCAGGGGCAGGCGGCGGCCCAGGGCGATGGCCAGCACCGTCACCGCCGCGGCGGCGTAGACCAGCCATGTGTACACGGTGGTGGACAGCCGCCGGCGGCACACCGCGCCGATCATGGTATAGCCCGCCATGCACAGCGCGCCGGTGAGGGCGATCAGGTCCCCCCGCACCGCGTCCGGCCCCGCCGCGGTGTCCGCCAGGGCAATGGCGACGCTGCCGCCGAAGGCCAGCAGCACCGCCAGCCACGCACGGCCCGTCAGCCGCTGCCGGAACAGCAGTACCGTCCCCAGGGACACGAACAGCACCTCCGTGTCCACCAGCACCACGGAGGAGGCGATGGAGGTATACCGCAGCGACTCAAAATACGCCGCAAAGTGCAGTCCCAGAAAGGCCCCGCTGGCAAGACACAGCAGCAAGTCCCGGCCCGTCAGCCCCCGCAGCTCCTCCCGGCGGCGCAGCAGGACGGAGGGCGTCAGCAGCGCCGCCGCCATCCCCACCCGGTACAGCACCAGGATCAACGACGGCGCCGTGGACCACCGGACGAATACGGCGGACAGGGACACTCCCACCACGCCCAGCAGTACAACGAGCCGCTTCACGGCGCCGCTCTGTTTGTTCTCTCCTGTCATCTCAATTCCCGATTTCCGATTGCTCTCAGCCCTTGGCCTCCAGCCAGTTCTTGCCCCAGTGGGCGTCGGCGGTCAGGGGGACGGAGAGACGGACCACGTTCTCCATCTCCTCCGTCAGGATCCGGGCCACGGCCTCCGCCTCGTCCTCCGGGCACTCCACGATCAGCTCGTCGTGGACCTGGAGCACCAGACGGGCATGGGGGCGCTCCGCCCGCAGCCGCTTCCACACGGCGATCATGGCCAGCTTCATCACGTCCGCCGCCGCGCCCTGGATGGGCATGTTCAGCGCCACCCGCTCGCCGAAGGCCCGCATGTTCCGGTTGGAGGACACCAGCTCCGGCAGGTCCCGGCGGCGGTGGAAGATGGTCTCCACATACCCCTGCTCCCTGGCCTGCTCCACCACGGTGTCCATATACCGCCGCACGCCGGGGAAGGCGGCGAAATAGGCATCCATATAGTCCTTTGCCTCCGCCACGCTGGTGCCGATGTCCTGGGACAGGGAGAAGGCGGAGATGCCGTAGACGATGCCGAAGTTCACCGCCTTGGCCCGGCGGCGCATCTCATGGGTCACGTCCTCCCGGGCCACGTGGAACACCTTCGCCGCCGTCTGGGCGTGGAAGTCTCCTCCGGCCAGGAAGGACTCCCGCATGTTCTCATCCCCGGAGACGTGGGCCAGCAGCCGCAACTCGATCTGGGAGTAGTCCGCGTCCACCAGCACGCAGCCGCCGGCGGGGACGAACATCCGCCGGATCTCGCTGCCCAGGTCCGTCCGGGTGGGGATGTTCTGGAGGTTCGGCTCCGTGGAGCTGAGCCGTCCCGTGGCGGTGACGGTCATCTGGAAGCTGGTGCGCACCCGTCCATCGGGACTGAGGGCTTTCAGAAGGCCGTCGGCATAGGTGGATTTCAGCTTGGCGTACTGCCGGTACTCCAGCACCGCGTCCACAATGGGCGCCTCCGGCCGCAGCTTCTCCAGCACGTCGGCGTTGGTGGACCAGCCGGTCTTGGTCTTCTTCCCGTGGGGCAGGCCCAGCCGGTCGAACAGCACCTCGCCCAGCTGCTTGGGGGAGTTGATGTTGAACGTCCCCCCGGCCATGTCGTAGATGGCCGTCTCCAGCTCCCCGCCGCGCTTGGCCAGCAGCTCGCCGAAGGACGCCAGCGCCCCGGCGTCCACCCGGCAGCCCGCCAGCTCCATCTCCGCCAGCACCCGGCACAGGGGCAGCTCCGCCGTCTCATACAGCTCCCACTGGCCCCGCTCCCGCAGGCGGGCGGACAGAGTCCCGTACAGGGCCTCCACCGTTCCGGCGTACCGGTCCAGGGCTTCGGCGGCGGCACCCGCGTCCCCCAGCATGGAGAAGGCGTCCGCCTTCCGATGCAGCGGCTCCGGCAGCTCCCGGTTGAAGTACGACACCGACAGCCGCCGCAGGTCGTAGCTGCCCGCCGTGGCGTCCAGCAGATAGGCCGCCAGAGCCGTGTCGAACACGAAGCCCTCCGCGGGCAAGCCGTTTTCCAGCAGCGTCCGCATCAGGTCCTTGACGTTGTGGGAGACCTTCCGGATATTCTCCGAGAACAGGGCCTTCAGAAGCCCGTTCCAGTCCCCCCGGTACTTCTCAAAGAACAGCTCCGCGCCGCCCTGCTCCCACGCCACGGACACGCCCGTCAGGTCCGGCAGGGCCAGCAGGGACACGTGGTCCGCCTGCCGCCACTGTTCCAGCAGCTCCGCCGCCCGGTCCGGGGAGGTCACCTGCTCCGCCGGGGCGGCGGGCATAGTATCCTCCGTCTGCTCCGCCGGGGCGGCGGAGGCGGGCCGCAGGCCCCACTTCTCGATGAGCTTGGAGAACTCCAGCTTCAGAAACAGTCCGTACAGCTCCGGCGACGGCTCCCGCCGCAGATTCTCCGCCGGGTCGAAGTCCAGCGGCGCGTCGGTGACGATGGTGGCCAGCCAGTAGGAGTGGCGGGCGGCCTCCTCCCCCGCCGTCAGCTTTTTCAGCGCGGCGGGCTTGGCCTCGATGTCCGGCAGTCTGGCGTACAGATCGTCGATGGACTGGTATTTCTGGATCAGGTCCATGGCGGTCTTCTCGCCGATGCCAGGCACGCCGGGGATGTTGTCGGAGATGTCTCCCATGAGGGCCTTCAGGTCGATCATGTGGATGGGGTCGAAGCCGTACTGCTCCCGGAAGGTCTCCGGGGTCATGTCCTTTGTGGTGGTCTGGCCCATGCGGGTGGACACCAGCTTCACCTTGGTGCGGTCCGTGATGAGCTGCAAGCTGTCCTTGTCGCCGGTGACCACCACGCACTCCCAGTCCGCGGCCTCGCACTTCCGGGAGATGGTGCCGATGAGGTCGTCGGCCTCCCAGCCCGCCAGCTCGTAGCGGGGGATGCGCATATCGTCCAGCACCTCTTTCAGCACCGGCACCTGCTGGCGCAGCTCCTCCGGCATGGGCTTCCGGGTGGCCTTGTAGGCGGTGTCCGCCGTGTGGCGGAAGGTGGGGGCGTGGACGTCGAAGGTGACGCACAGCGCGTCGGGCTGTTCCTCCTCCGTCAGACGCTGCATGGTGGTGAGAAAGCCATAGACGGCGTGGGTGTACAGCCCGTCCCGGGTGGTGAGGGGCCGGATGCCGTAATAGGCCCGGTTCAGGATGCTGTTGCCATCGATGACCATGAGTTTCATAGGGAGGTCCCTCCTGTTTTCACGATTTGCGCTGATTGTATTAGTATACCGTATTTTGAGCCGGAAAACAAGGGCGCCATGGACGCGTCTCCTCTGTCTTTTCCGGAAGCGCCGTCACAGCAGCTTGTCATAGGCCAGCTTCCCGCTGCCCTGGAAGACAATGACGCCGCAGCGCCGGAAGCCGTTCCGGGCCAGGATATGCTGCATCCGCTGGTTGGGGAAATCCGTGTCCGCCCGGATGTATCCCACGCCCCGCTCCCGGCACAGCGCCTCCACCAGAGCAAAGACGCTGTCGGACAGGCCCTTTCCCCTGGCCGCCCTGCTGAACGCCAGCCGGTGCACCACGGCGTAGGGTGCGTCGGCGCTCCAGGCTCCGTCGATCTCCGCGTAGGCGGGCTCGCCTGAGAAGTCCACGCAGAGATACCCGGCGATGACGCCGCCGCTCCGGAGAACATACCCCTTTTCCGCCTGCACGTCCTCCCGGATGGTGTCCGGGTTGGGATAGTCCTCCGTCCACTGCACGAAGCCCTGCTCCCGCTGAAAGAGCCTGCCCTCGTCGATGATCTGCCAGCACGCCCCGATGTCCTCCATCCGGGCCAGTTCCAGTGTATCCATAAGCACTCCTACAATAATAATTACGGTTTAAGGCACGGCAGCCAGCCGCGTCTTTTTCCATCTCAAAGCCGAAGCTGTTAGAATGAGAGAGTAAATGGCCTGACAGTTAAGACCTTGGGCTGACACGCCCGCACAGGAGTCCGTCA
>NZ_JBQHUP010000030.1:0-32250 GCF_052065175.1 Dysosmobacter sp. HCP28S3_G4
CTACGATTCCACGATCCAGCTTCCCTCGTTCAAGCATCTTTCATCACCCATGCTTATTTTACCATATAAATGCGAAAAAGCCCAGCTATGCTCGACTTTTTCGACAGCCTGCGCTGTTTTGATTAACAAAACAGCAGACTGCTTTTGCTGACGATTGTTCTGTTATACAGAACCGATGCGCGCGGAGGAGAACACCATGAACACCAAAAACAACCAACGGTACCGAGATTCAGAGAAAAAGATCCGGGACGCATTGATGAAGCTCATGGAGGACCAGGAACTGGAGGATGTCACCGTCATGGACATCTGCAAGGAGGCGGACATTCACCGCACCACCTTTTACGCCCATTACGAGGATATTTACGATCTGATGGAACAGGTGGAGCGGCAGATCCGCCGGGAGCTGTCTGAGACCCTCCGGGAGCAGGGGGTCCGGCCGGAGAACGTATTCCATCGGGATCTGCTGATCCACTTTCTCCGGCACATCGGGAAAAACAGAAACTTTTACCGGATCTGTCTGCGTCACCGGGTCCGATTTCCGCTGGAGGAGGGCTTCGGCCAACTGTGGGAGTCCGTGGTAAAGCCCCAATGCCGCCGGCGGGGCGTAACGGACGAGGACGCCATGCTGTACTATCTGACTTTTTATCAGGCGGGCTTCACCTCCGTCCTCCGGAAATGGGTGGAGGACGGCTGCCGGGAGACGCCGGAGGCGCTGTGCGCTATCCTGCGGAACTGCCTGCCGGAGACGGAGTTGCTGTAGAAAATTTTTCAGACGCCCCGGATTTTAACAAAACTCAAACAATCCTGTGGTATGGTACAGAACCATAACGGCTGCTGCCGCTCTGTGGAGGTGCATCGCCATGACCGGCGTCCGGTCAAACTGGAAAAAACTGCTGTATCCCGGCCTGCTGTGGGTCCTCTCATTGGATGTGCTGGGCGGTGTGCTGCTGTTCCTGACGTTTGCGCGGGGACTTGAGGATACGCCCCTTGCGTATGCGGCCTACGTGCTGTCCGCCTATGCCCTGACCGTCACCGTGGCGGGGGCGGTCCTGGCAGGGAAGTCCATCCGGCGGAAGCTGTATGCAACGCCCATCACCAGCCGCTATCTGACCGACGCATTTTTCCGCGTGCGGACGGGGCTTCGGGTCTCGTTACTGGTGAGCCTGTTCTATGCCGGTTTCAGACTGGTGAGCGCCGTGATCGGGTCGTCCTTCTGGGAGGGAGCGCTGGCCTTCTATTACATCCTGCTGTGCGGCGTACGATGGAACCTGATCCGGCAGGCCCCCGCCTCCGGCGGCGGGACGGACCGGAGACGGGAACTGCGGCCCTACCGGACCACCGGCGTCCTGCTGATGATCCTGGACATCGCGCTGGGCGGCATCGCGGTGCAGATCGTGCGCAAGGGCCAGAGCTATGACTATCCGGGGAGCCTGATCTTCGCCATGGGCTTCTACGCCTTTTACTGCCTGATCCTCTCCGGCGTCAACATGGTGAAGTACCGGAAGTTCAGAAGCCCTGTTCTGTCGGCGGCGAAGGCAGTGAACCTGACCACCGCGCTGGTGGCCATGTTCTCTCTGGAGACCGCCATGGTCAACCGCTTCGGCGGGGAGATGGAGTCCCGGGAGTTCATGACCGCCATGACAGCTCTGTTGGTCTGCGTACTTGTGCTGGCCATCGCCATATCCATGGTGGTCAGGGCAGGGCGGATACTAAAAAGCGATCAACAGGAGGACCGAAGATGATCCGGATTCTAGTGGTGGACGATGACGCGAACCTGAACCGGAGCGTCTGCACCTATCTCAACGACAGCGGCTACCAGGCCAAGGGCTGCCTCAGCGCGGACAGCGCCTATGACGCCATGTACGGGAGCCTGTATGACCTCATCATCTCCGACATCATGATGCCGGGGACCGATGGGTTTGAGTTTGCCGGGACCGTGCGGGGGCTGAATAAGACGGTGCCCATTCTGTTCATGAGCGCCCGGGACGACCTGCCCGCCAAACAGAAGGGCTTCGATTTGGGCATCGACGACTACATGGTCAAGCCCATTGATTTCAGCGAACTGCTGATGCGGGTGCGGGCGCTCCTGCGCCGGGCCAACATCGAAGCCAGCCGCAGGATCACCGTGGGCAATCTGACCCTGAACGCCGACGCCATGACCGCCGAGGTGGACGGCGCCGAGGTGCCGGTGACTACCCGGGAGTTCAACATCCTCTACAAGCTGCTGTCCTATCCCAATCACACCTTCTCCCGCTCTCAGCTGATGGACGAGTTCTGGGGCCTGGAGAGCGACACCAGCCTGCGGGCGGTGGACGTCTGCATCACCAAGCTGCGGGACAAGTGCTCCATCTGCGGCGGCTTCGAGATCAAAACCGTCCGGGGCCTGGGCTATAAGGCGGTGCTGAAATGACGAGAGAGGACCGGCTCAGACGCTCCAGAT
This sequence comes from Dysosmobacter sp. HCP28S3_G4, assembly GCF_052065175.1. NCBI lineage: Bacteria > Bacillati > Bacillota > Clostridia > Eubacteriales > Oscillospiraceae > Dysosmobacter > Dysosmobacter sp. HCP28S3_G4. The sequence goes on from NZ_JBQHUP010000030.1 coordinate 2,441, forward strand.
TTCCGCTGTCGCTGTTCTTTATCTTTTTCGGTATCCTTCTGGTGATGTCCGGCATCCACACCGGATTGATCGTCTTCGTCAACCGGTACGTGCAATCCTCCGTCACCGCATCGGTGATCCCCATGCTCTACTGGGCGTTGGTGGCGCTGTGCCTGACGGTCTTTACCCGTGTCCAGGTGGTCAGGACCTACGAGCGGCCGGTGCGGGAGCTGGCGAAGGCCACGGAGAAGGTGGCTCAGGGGGATTTCTCCGTGTATGTGCCCACATTCCACACGACGGACAAGCTGGATTACCTGGACCTGATGATCCTGGATTTCAATAAGATGGTGGCGGAGCTGGGCAGCATCGAGACCATGAAGACGGACTTCGTCTCCAACGTCTCCCATGAGATCAAGACGCCCCTGGCGGTGATCTCTAACGACGCCCAGCTGCTGAAAAGCGGCAGACTGTCCGAAACAGAGCGGGAGGAGTGTCTGGACGGCATCCTCAGCAATGTCAGGCGCCTGTCGGACCTGGTCATGAATATCCTGAAACTGAACAAGCTGGAGAACCAGGTCATCAAGCCCATGGTACAGCCCTATGACCTGTGCGCCCAGCTCAGCGAGTGCGTACTGCTGTATGAGGACGTCTGGGAGAAGAAAAACATTGAGCTGGAATTTGAGACGGAGGACCGGGCCATCGTCAACGCGGACCGGGAGATGATGGAGATCGTTTGGAACAATCTGCTGTCCAACGCGTTGAAGTTCACGCCGGCGGGCGGCACCGTCCGGCTGACCCAGACCACGGAGGAAGACGCCGTGGTGGTCACAGTGTCCGATACGGGCTGCGGCATGACGCCGGAGACCATGGCCCGCATCTTTGAGAAGTTTTACCAGGGCGACACCTCCCACGCCACGTCCGGAAACGGCCTGGGTCTGGCACTGGCCCGCCGGATCCTGCAGATCTCCGGCGGCACCATTGCCGTCACCAGCAGATCAGGGGATGGCTCCACATTTACAATCCGCCTGCCGGTGAGAGAAACAAGGGAAGCATGAGTGAGTTCACAAAGAGCCCCCACGATTTCGTGGGCTATGAGTACAGGGAACTGACCGCTCCCGCTGACAAGTTCTCCCTGTATCTGGACGCCTATGAGAACTTCGGCTGGGAGCCGGACAAAAACGCGCCCCAGCGCCGGCAGAGCGGCATGATCACCGTCACCTTAAGACGGGACCGCCACATCGTCAACAAGGCGGAACTGACCCGGCTCCAGCGCAACTTCGACGCCTGCGCCAAGGAGATCGAGGCCCTGGAGCGGGCCAAGACCGCCGGGCCGATGGCTTTGGCTCTCGCCGTGGGGTTGGTGGGTACGGCCTTCATGGCCGCGTCGGTATTTGCGGTGACCGCACAGCCGCCCCATGTAACGGCCTGCGTCCTGCTGGCCATCCCGGCTTTTGCGGGCTGGGCTGCGCCGGTCTTTCTCTATCGCAGCCGGGTACACCGGAAGAACGCCCGGATCGCTCCGCTGATCGAGGAAAAGCTGGAGGAGATCTACCGCCTGTGCGAACGGGGCCATGAGCTGCTTCCGCGGCAGTGACCGTCCGCAAATTTGACAAGTGAACGCAGAACAGGCGGGCTTCCATGTTGGAAGCCCGCCTCAGGCTGTCGAAAAAGTCCATAGACTTTTCCGACAGCCTGACTAATGTCTCGATTTTCGGACCGCTATGCGGTCCGAAAATCTGCCGCTGTGCGGCGCAAACGCCTGCTAACGCAGGCTTTTTGCAGACATTCGATTCAATACGAAGGGGCTCCCGCCCCCTCGTACTCCCCCTGCAAAAAAGAACTTCTTTCCTTCAAACAGAGGATTTTCGACAAACTGCGGGGAAACCAAAGGTTTCCCCCTGGCCCCTCTTCCTGTTTTTTTCGCGCCGTACCCCGGCGCTTGCGCTGGATGGATGCCGCGTTTGGGAGGAACGGTCTTGGAAACCGGATTTTCCCTTTTGGGAAGCCCTGTTTAATCCGTCCGGCGGAGCCGGACACCACAATTCCTAATTCCTAACTCCTAATTCCTAATTCGCAGCTTTTTCCGGCAAAACAACGCCCGCCGTTCCAACGGAACGGCGGGCTTGTTTTGCAATATGCAGTGCTTTCGCTTACTTGCTCAGGGCCTCGTCGATGGCCTTGGCGGCGGTCTTGCCGGCGCCCATGGCCAGGATGACGGTGGCAGCGCCGGTGACGGCGTCACCGCCGGCGTAGACGTTCTCGCGGGAGGTCAGACCGTCCTCGTTGACCACGATGCCGCCCTTCTTGTTGATCTCCAGGCCCTTGGTGGTGGACTTGATCAGGGGGTTGGGAGAGGTGCCCAGAGCCATGATGACGCAGTCCACGTCCAGCTCGAACTCGCTGCCGGGGACCTCGATGGGACGGCGGCGGCCAGAGGCGTCGGGCTCGCCCAGCTCCATCTTGATGCAGCGGATCTTGGTGACGTTGTCGTTCTCGTCGGCCAGGATCTCCACCGGGTTGTTGAGGGTCTTGAAGATGATGCCCTCTTCCTCGGCGTGCTCCACCTCTTCCTTACGGGCGGGCAGCTCCTCCATGCCGCGGCGGTAGACGATGTACACCTCGGCGCCCAGACGCTTGGCGCAGCGGGCGGCGTCCATGGCCACGTTGCCGCCGCCCACCACGGCCACCTTCTTGGGATGGACGATGGGGGTGTCGGAGTCGGGCCGGTAGGCCTTCATCAGGTTGATACGGGTCAGGAACTCATTGGCGGACAGAACGCCCTTGTAGTTGACGCCGGGGATATTCATGAACATGGGCAGACCGGCGCCGGAGCCGATGAACACGGCCTCGAAGCCCTGCTCCTCCATCAGCTCGTCGATGGTGATGGTGCGGCCGATGACGGTGTCGGTGGCAATGGTGACGCCCAGGGCCTTCAGGCCGTCCACTTCCTTCTGGACGATGGACTTGGGCAGACGGAACTCGGGGATGCCGTAGACCAGCACGCCGCCGGCCAGGTGCAGTGCCTCGAAGACGGTGACCTCATACCCCTTGCGGGCCAGGTCGCCGGCGCAGGTCAGACCGGCAGGGCCGGAGCCCACGACTGCCACGCGGTGGCCGTTGGAGGCGGGCTTGGCGGGAGCCTCGGTGCAGTGAGCGTTGTGCCAGTCGGCCACGAACCGCTCCAGACGGCCGATGCCCACGGGCTCGCCCTTCACGCCGCGGACGCAGTACTTCTCGCACTGGTTCTCCTGGGGGCAGACGCGGCCGCAGACGGCGGGCAGGGCGCTGGTCTGGGAGATGATCTGATAGGCCTCCTCAAAGTTGCCCGCGGCCACTTCCTTGATGAACTCGGGGATATGTACCATGACAGGGCAGCCCTGCATGCAGGGATGGTTCTTGCAGTGAAGGCAGCGCTGGGCCTCGTCCAGGGCCTGCTCCTGGGTGTAGCCCAGGGTGACCTCGTCGAAATTCTTATTGCGGACATCCGGCTCCTGAGAGGGCATCGGATTCTTCTTCAAAGACATATTGGCCATGATTATTCAGCCTCCTTCTTGAACAGGTTGCAGGTCTCCTCGTGCTTGTGCATCTCGAAGTCCCGGTACATCTGGTTGCGCTTGACAGCGATGTCCCAGTCCACCTTGTGGCCGTCGAAGTCGGGGCCGTCCACGCAGGCGAACTTCATCTCGCCGCCCACGCTGAGACGGCAGCCGCCGCACATGCCGGTACCGTCCACCATGATGGGGCTCATGGAGACGGTGGTGGGGATGCCGTAGGGCTCGGTGGTCTTGCAGACGAACTTCATCATGATCATGGGGCCGATGGCGAAGATCTCGTCATACTGGTTGCCGGCCTCGATCAGCTCCTTCAGAGCGTCGGTGACCAGGCCCTTCTGGCCGTAGGAGCCGTCATCGGTGCAGATCTTCAGCACGTCGCTGGACTTGCGGAAGTCGTCCTCCAGGATGACCAGATCCTTGTTCTTGAAACCGACCACGGCATGGACCTCGGCGCCGCAGTCGTGGAACTTCTTCAGCACGGGATAGGCGATGGCGCAGCCCACGCCGCCGCCGACCACGCAGACCTTCTTCTTGCCCTCGGTCTCGGTGGCCTTGCCCAGGGGGCCCACGAAGTCCTGGAGATAGTCGCCCTCCTTGAGGTGGCTCAGCTTCTCGGTGGTGGAGCCAACGGTCTGGACGATGATGGTGACAGTGCCCTTCTCAGGGTCATAGTCGTTGATCGTGATGGGGATGCGCTCGCCATTCTCGTCCACCCGCAGGATAATGAACTGACCCGGCTGAGCCTTCTTGGCGATCAGGGGCGCCTCGATCTCATACAGGGTGACAGTGGGACGGAGGGCTTCTTTTCTCACAATGCGATACATATTCTTCCTTCTTTCCCGTTTATCTGATTTTGGATCGTCGCAAAAAAACAGATCATTTCTATCATAACGCAGCGATAGCGATCCGTCAAATGAAATATGCTTTTTTCGCCGATTTTGCGGAAAGTTTATGCGCCCGGACGGGCCGCCGCCGGGTTCACCGCAGGAGGGTGATGTTTCTGCCGCTGTTCTCGATCAGCCCCTCCTCCCGCATCTTTTTCAACTCCCGCATCATGGCGCTGCGGTCGGAGGCGATGTAGTCCGCCAGCACGCTGAGGGAGAAGGGCAGCTGGAAGGTATCGCTGCCCGTCCGGTCCCGCTGCTGGAGGAAATAGCACATCAGCTTGTCCCGGATGGAACGGCGGGAGAGCACGTCCACCCGCTCGCTGAGGGCCTGGGCCTTGTCGCTCATGAGGCGCAGCATGTTCTGCACCAGGACGCTGTGATGGGTGCAGGCCCGCTCGCACCGCTTCAGGATATGGGGATAGTCGATGAACAGCACCTCGCAGGGCTGGCGGCACACCACCTCCAGCGTGTCGCTCCGGCTGCCGGAGAAGGCCAGGGTCCGGCCGAACACGCCGCCCACGCCCAGATTCTCCATCACCGTCTCCACGCCGTTCTCGTCCAGGCGGATCAGCGCCGCCTCTCCCCGCTCCAGGATGCCCACGATGTCGCAGCGGCCGGAGAAATCGCAGATGACCTCGTCCGGACTGTAGGCCCTGGAATAGGCGTGAAAGCAGTCATACATCGCCAGATAGCTCTCATAGCTGATGTCATCGAACAGCCGGCTTTTCCGCAGTTCCTCCTCTGTCAGCATGAAACGATCCCCCCTCTTGTTATATATTGTTGCATAAGCATCATCATAGCAGACTTTTTGCATAAAGTAAAGGGGCTGAATGTGCGCAAAGGGACCGGACGCATGTCCGGCCCCTTTGCCATCTCTATAATTTTACCGGATGGCGCGGAAAAATACAAGGGGGTTCCGATGGGTTTCCCCTGGCCGTTCCGCCGGTTTTTCCGGTCCTTTTTCGTCAATCCGCCGAAAAGCAGCCGTCTCACGGCAGATTTCATAGATTGTTCACCCATATCCCGCGGCGCATGGTACAATATGATATACAAGGAAAGGAGTTGAAGCGCCGCCGTGAATATCGCTTATTTCCTCACCCCTAAGAGCAGCGTGGCTTACCTGTATGATGACTGCACGTTCCGTCAGGGCCTGGAAAAAATGCGCCACCGCGGGTACGCCGCCATCCCCGTCATCAGCCGGGACGGCCGGTATGTGGGCACTGTCAGCGAAGGAGACTTCCTGTGGCGGATCCTGGAGCCCGGCGCCAGCGGGCAGGACGGCTCGTTCTCCATGCGGGACATGGAGCGTCTGCAGATCCGGGACATTCTGAAATCCGACCGTCCCCCGGTGCGCATCACCGTGTCCATGGAGGATCTGGTGACCAGCGCCATGAAGCAGAACTTCGTCCCGGTGGTGGACGATCTGGGCAGCTTCATCGGCATCGTCACCCGAAAGGACATCATCCGCTATCTGTCGGAGCAGAAGAGCAGTCTCACCCTTCCCGAGGCCCTGAAGAAGATCGTCTGACCCCTCTACATCATCTATCATAAATGGACAGTGCCGGAGGCTTTGCCTCCGGCGCTCAGGCCGCCGGCAAAGTCTGATGGACTTTGCCGGCGGCCTTCACAATGCCTCGCTTTTCTGCCCGCGCAGCGGTCCGAAAAGCTGCCGCTGCGCGGCGCAAACGCCTGCTGGCGCAGGCTTTTTGCAGGCATTCGATTTCATTCGAGGCGGGCTTCGCCCCCTCGAGCTCCCCCCACTGTTGAAAGCATCTTCCGTGAAACATCAGCCTTCCAACAAACGGACAGCGCCGGAGGCAAAGCCTCCGGCGCTGTGTTCATCATTCGTCTCTCTGCGCCCGTCCTGTCTCACTTGCCCAGGATGTCGTGGCGGATGTAGGCGAAGGCGGCGTCCTCCCCCTCGTCCTTCAGCTTCACCAGCATGGATTCCAGCAGGTCCGCCGTCTTGTCGTTGAGGATGGTGTGGGTCCTGGACCGCTGGAAGAACTTCCAGGGGTCCTCGGGCTGGAACTGGTCGCCCCGGTAAACCCGGCTGGCAGCCAAACGGTCGCAGAACATCTCCGCCACGTACTTCTTCGGCATCTCCACGCCCACGATGCCCTCGCCGTGGCCGCCGTAGTCCGTCCAGTACTCCAGATGGTGGCGGTTGCGCCCCTTGTGGTGGAGCCAGGCGGAGCTGTACCCCTTGTCCCGGCGCTCGGCGTCGTTGGGGCTGCGGTCGCCCTGGAAATACCGGGCGCCCACCCAGAACTCCCGGGGCGAGTATTTGGACAGATCGTGGGTCAGGCCCTGCCAGTACAGGCCCAGCCGGAAGCAGTATTTGCACACCAGAAAGCGGTGGCGGTTGATGACCTTCAAATGGGCCCAGGCATGCAAGGCGCGTCCCTCCCAACGGAATCGTAGTGGTAGTGGATTTAGTATACCACCGCCGCCGGAAAAAAACGAGAGGATTTTTTCACGGAATCCGGGAAATCTGTCTCCGAGGTGATGGCGATGCGCACGGCGCTTTTCGGCGGCGGGACGGTTCTGGTGCGGGAACTGCCCGCCGGTGTACTGCCATTGGACCGGCCCGCCGCTGCGGAGACCTGCTTCTGGGACGTGCTGGCGGTGACCCGGCGGGGCTGCGCCCTGCTGGCGTCCTCCTCCGTCCGCGTCCGCTGCGGGACGCTGCTGCTGCCGGACGCACTGGCCAAGCAGGCCCTGGCCCGGATCACGGCGGACCGGGCCGTGGGCGTGGGGCTGGACCGGCGGGACAGTCTGACCTTCTCCAGCCTGACGGAGGGCGCGGTGCTGTGCGTCCAGCGGACGCTGCTCCGTCCCGGCGGCGGCACGGTGGAACCCCAGGAGATCCCCCTGCCGCCCCTGACGCTGCCCCCGGAGGACGCCCTGCTGCTGTGGGGCCTGCGCCTGCTGCTGGACGGCCCGCCGGAATGACCGTTACGCGCTCTGTTTCCGCAGCATCCGGCGGCCCAGCATCAGCAGACCGCCGCCGATGGCCAGAACGATGTACCAGACCAGGCTCTCCCGCACCATCATCAGCGTGCCTGCGGTGATGAGGCCCAGGCCCCAGGCGGATTTGGCGCTGAGCTTCTCATGGAACACCACGTAGGAGAAGCCGATGGTCACCAGAATGCTCAGCTTGTCGATGGGCACCACCAGACTGGCGGGGCCGTCCTGAAGGGCCTTGTAGTAGCACAGCCAGGAGCCGCCGGTGGCCAGGCCGCTGAGACAGATGAACCCCAGCTCCCGCCGTGGAATATCCCGGAGGGTGCCCTGCTTGCCGGTGACGAACACCACCACCCAGGCCATCACCAGCACCACGCCGGTGCGGATGGCGGTGCCCAGATTGGACTCCACGCCGGAGATGCCGATCTTCCCCAGAATGGACGTCAGGCTGGCGAAGACGGCGCTGCCGGCGGCGTAGAAGAACCAGCCTCTGCCGTGGTGCTCCTCCGTGCCGCCGCCCTTCCGCTGGATCATCAGATAGGTGCCCACGCCGATGCCCGCCAGTCCTAGCAGCTTCATGCCGGAGACCGTCTCATGGAGCAGCAGGAAGGCCAGCAGCACCGTCAGGATGATGCTGGATTTGTCCACCGGCACCACCTTGTCCACGTCGCCGATCTGGAGGGCCCGGAAGTAGCACAGCCAGGAGGCCCCGGTGGCCAGTCCCGACAGCACCAGAAACACCAGCGTCCTGCCGCTGATGTCCCGGATGGTGCCCTGAGAGCCCACCACGAACACCATCAGCCAGGAGAACACCAGCACCACCACGGTGCGGATGGCCGTTGCCACGTTGGAGTCCGTTTTCCGGATACCGCACTTGGCCAGAATGGACGTGACACCGGCGAAAACCGCCGAACCGCAGGCATAGAAGATCCACATATCCACCGCTTCTTTCTGTTTCGTCAATAACTGACTGTATTTTTATTTCATAGTATTCCTTAGTGTATTGAGATTCTGTTCCATCAGCGTCACATAGGTGGCCCCGGCGTCCAGATCCGCCCGGGAGACGTTGTGGCAGGAGTGGAACAGCGCCGTCCCGGCGCCGGCGGCCTCGGCGATGCTGTCCGCCACCAGATGGTTGGAGAACTCAATGTAGTAAACCGCCGGCAAGTGCTGCTCCTTGACAGTTTCCGTCAGAAACGCCACGGTGGCCGCCGACGGCTCCGTCTGGGTGGAGCAGCCCGGGAAGGCGGCGTAGCAGGTGAGATCGTATTCCTCGGCGAAGTACCGCAGGGGGAACCGGTCGCCGAACACCATGGTTTTGTCCTCCACCGTGTCGAAGAAATCCCGGAATTCACCGTCCAGTTTCAGGATCTCCGCCTCGTAGTCCGCCGCGTTGGCCCGGTAGACGGCCTCGTTGTCCGGGTCCAGCGCCGCCGCCCGCTCCCCGATGGCCGTCACGATGGCCGCCGCGTTGACGGGGGAGGTCCAGACGTGTTCGTCCGCCTCCACCACCTCGCCCAGACCGCGGCCGTGGTCGTGATCCTCATCCTCGTCGTGGTCATCGTGGCCGTCCCCGTCGTGGTCATGGTCATGGCCCCGGACGGTCATCCCCTCCAGGGTCTCCTCCTCCAGCAGCTCCACGCAGTCCACCATTTTCAGCGTCTCCACCGGCGTGTCCAGGGACTCCAGAATGGTGTCCACCCAGGTGTCGGACTCGCCGCCCACGTAGATAAAGAGGTCGCAGGCCTGGACGTCCAGGATGTTCCGGGGGGTGGGCTCGTAGGAGTGGCTCTCCGTCCCCGGCGGCAGCAGCAGCGACACATCCCCCGCCTCGCCGCAGACGGCCCGGGCGAAGTCGTAGGCCGGGAAGTCGGTGGCCACGATGGTCAGCCGCCCGTCCTCCGCGGGCGGGGCGGCGGAGACGCCGCAGGCGGCCAGCCCCAGAGGCAGGCACAGAGACAACAGCAGGGATACGATCTTTTTCATGGACAGGTTTCCTTTACTCGTTCAAAATTGAGAATCATTTTCAGATTTTTCAGTATAGCACAGCCTCCGGCCAAAAGCAAGCCCGCCGGGCCCTTTCCCCGGCTTTTCCCGGAAATTGTTTCCGACAGGATACGACCGGTACTTGCAGTTTCCCGCCATGGGCATTATAATAGATACATCACACATCTGAATTGGAGGCGTTTCTGATGAGCGATTTCCTGAAGCGGATCAAGACCAATTCCATCGTCACAGCCATTCTCTACGCGGCCCTGGGTCTGGTGCTGCTGGTGTGGCCCAGCCTGTCCGCCAGCATCATCTGCACGGCCATCGGCGCGGTGCTGCTGGTGTGCGGCATTGTGGACTTCATCATCTTCCTGCTCCACCGGGACGGCAGTCTGTACGCCTCCTCCCACCTCATCATCGGCATCATTCTGGCGGTGATGGGCGTGTATGTCATGACCCACCCCAATCTGGTCAGCGTGGTGGTGCCCCGGATTGTGGGCATCCTCATCTGCATCCACGGCGTCAGCGACCTGGGCGATGCCCTGACTCTCCACCGCAACGGCTACTCCCGGTGGACGGCGGCGCTGATCCTGGGCATCCTGACGCTGGCCATGGGCCTGCTGCTGGTGCTGAAGCCCTTCGCCGCCTTTGCCACGGTGGTGCGCATCATCGGCCTGTTCCTGCTGTACGACGGCATCTCCGACATCTGGATCGCCAGCCGGGTCAGCAAGGTCCTGCGGCAGGCGAAGTCTGCCGCCGAGGCGGAGGCCACCGCCGTGGACGTGGACTTCACGGAGGAGAAGTGACCGCTCACTAAATACGATAGATCCCCGGCGGGCAATGCCCGCCGGGGATTTTCTCATCTCACTTCATTCGCCGCAGCAGCTCCGTCAGGAATCGCCACGTCCGCTGGACGGAGGCCACGTCCATCCGCTCCCGGCAGGTGTGGATCTCCCTCAGGTCCGGCCCGATGGACACGCAGTCCAGCCCCGGCAGCTTTCCGGCGAACAGGCCGCACTCCACGCCCGCGTGGATGGCCTCCACCTTGGGCGGATGGCCGTACTGCTCCGTGAATACCGCCGTCATCAGCTCCCGCAGCGGGGAGTCGGGCCGATACTGCCAGGCGGCGTAGTCGCCGGAGACCTCCACCGCGCCCCCCAGCTGCTCCGTGAGACAGGCCAGCCGCTCCGTCAGCATGGCCTTCTGGGAGTCCACGCTGCTGCGGACGCAGAAGGAGGCCGTCACCGTCTCCGCCGCCGTGGTCAGAACGCCCAGGTTCAGGGACGTCTGCACCAGGCCGGGGATGTCCCGGCTCGTCTCCTGGACGCCGTTAGGGGCGCAGGCCAGCAGGCACGTCACCCGGCGGGTGGAGTCCCCGTCCATGGGCACGCCCTCCGCCTCCGTCCGCCGGACGGAGACGGACACGTTGGGGTCCGCCGTCCGGTACTCGTTTTTCAGCTCCGCGTCCAGCCGGGCGCAGACGGTCTCCACCTTCCGGACGTCCGCCGCCGACACCACGGCGGACGCCGTCTGGGGAATGGCGTTGTCCTTCAGTCCGCCGGAGACGGAGACGATCCGCAGGTCCGTCGCCCGGGCGCAGGCGTACAGCGCCCGGCCCAGCAGCAGGTCGGCGTTGCCCCGGCCCTTTCCAATCTCCATGCCGGAGTGTCCGCCCTGGAGGCCGTCCACGGTGATGACCGCCGTCTCACCGCCGAAGGCCGTCCGGCCCACCGGCAGGACGCACCGGGTCATGTTGCCTCCGGCGCAGCTGACGGTGAAGATCCCCTCGTCCTCGGAGTCCAGATTCACCATCCGCCGTCCCCGGAGGGACCCGGCGTCCATCCCGGCAGCGCCCAGCATGCCGATCTCCTCGTCCACGGTGAACACCGCCTCCACCCGGGGATGCTCCATGGCGTCGTCGTCCAGCACCGCCAGGGCCATGGCCACGGCGATGCCGTCGTCTCCGCCCAGGGTGGTGCCCTCCGCCCAGACGGATTCGCCGTCGGTGCGCAGGTCCAGCCCCTCCCGTTCCATGTCCTTGTTGCATTCCGGCGCCTGCTGGCACACCATGTCCATGTGGCCCTGGAGGATCACCGGCTCCGCCGCCTCATAGCCGTGAGATGCCTCCCGGACGATGATGACGTTGCCCAATGCGTCCTGATGGGCCTCCAGCCCCCGTGCTTCGGCGAAGTCCATCAGCCAGTCGCTGACGGCCTTCGTATTCCCGGACCCGTGAGGGATGGCGCACATCTCCTCGAAAAAGCCGAAGACCTTCTTCGGCTCCAGCCGCTCCAAAACTGCCATATTGCTCGCTCCTCTCCGCGTCTCCGCCGGTGTCCGGCGGTCTTTCTCTGTACTGAAGTATACCGCCGGACGGCCCGTTCCGCAAGGGGGAGATCAGTCCCGCTCCCCCCGCCGGGCGAAGCCGTACAGGGACGCCAGCAATCCGGCGAAGCACACCAGCGCCCCGCCATTTCCCAGATAGAACCGGCCGGACAGGTCCAGCAGCGCCCCCAGGCTCCCGCCGCCGGTCTGTACCACCGCCAGCACCGCCAGCAGGATGCCCACCACGCCCTCTCCGGCGATGAGGCCGGAGGCGTAGAGGATGCCGGAGCGGACGCAGCGCTCCCGGGCCGCCGGGGCGTCGTACTTCCGCCGTTCCACCAGCCACCGCACCAGTCCCCCGGCCATGATGGGCGCCGACAGGTGGACAGGCAGGTACAGTCCGATGGCCACGGGCAGCACCGGCGTCCCCAGCACTTCCATGGCCAGAGCTAGGAACACGCCAATGAACACCAGCGCCCAGGGCAGGTCGCCGCCCATGACGCCCTCCACCACCAGCTTCATCAGCGTGGCCTGGGCGGCGGGCAGCTCCTTGGAGCCGTAGCTCCAGGCGGCGTTCAGCAGGTACAGGATGGCCCCGATGGCCGCGGCGGACACGCAGCAGCCGATCAGCTCGCCGATCTGCTGCTTCCGTGGTGTGGCTCCCACCAGGAAGCCGGTCTTCAGGTCCTGGGAGGTATCCCCCGCCACGGAGGCGGTGATGCAGATGACGGCCCCGATGGTGACGGCGGTGACCATGCCCTGAACGCCCGCCGTCCCGGCGGCCTTCAGCACCAGGGAGGCGATCAGCAGCGTGGCGATGGTCATGCCGGACACCGGATTGTTGGACGCGCCGATGAGTCCCACCATCCGGGAGGACACGGCGGCGAAGAAGAAGGCGAAGACCACCACCAGCAAGGCCGTGAACAGATTCAGCGGAATGGCGGGGGACAGCCACAGCGCCGCAGCGGCGGCCAGCACCCCCGCCGTCAGGGTTTTCGGGGACAGATCCCGCTCCGTCCGCAGCGTCCCGGCATCGCCCCGTCCGTAGCCGCCCACCACCTCCCGGAAGGTGCGGAGGATCAGGGGCAGGGACTTCACCAGGCTCAGGATGCCCCCGGCGGCCACGGCTCCCGCGCCGATATACTTGACGTAACTGCTCCAAAGTCCCCAGGTGCCCTCCCGGGCCAGCAGCTCCGCCACGGAGACAGTTGCCGGGAACAGCACCGTCCCGCCGCCGAACAGTGCGATGAGGGGCATCAGCGCCAGCCAGGCCATGGTGCCGCCGGAGAACAGATAGGAGGACACCCGGGCGCCGCAGATGTAGCCCACCCCCGCCAGCGCCGGCAGCACGTCCAGACCGAAGCCGCCGCCGGGATAGGCGGAAAAGGCCCAGTCCACCTCCGCCGGGAACAGCTTCCAGCCCTCCGCCGCGAATTTGTACACCGCGGCCACCGCCAGTCCCGCGAAGACGGCGGAGGCCCGGGCGCCGCCCTCCTCACCGGCCATCAGGACCTGGGCGCAGGCCTGCCCCTCCGGATAGGCCAGTACGCCGTGCTCCCCCACGATGAGGGTCCGGCGAAGGGGCACCATCATCAGCACGCCCAGCGCGCCGCCGCAGAGGGTGATGAGCCCCGCCTCCGGCAGCGTGGGGGGCTGGCACAGTCCCTCGTCCGCCCACATGAACAATGCGGGCAGGGTGAAGATGGCCCCCGCGGCCACGGACTCCCCGGCGGAGCCGATGGTCTGGGCCATGTTGTTCTCCAGAATGGAACTGCGCCGCAGCACCATCCGAATGATGCCCATGGACAGCACCGCCGCCGGGATGGACGCCGACACGGTGAGGCCCACCCGCAGCCCCAGATAGGCGTTGGCCCCGCCGAACACCACCGCCAGCAGGACGCCGGTGATGACGGACACCGGTGTGAACTCCGGCGGGTTCTGGTCCGCCGGGACATAGGGCCGGAACGGTTTCTTCTCCAAAGACGCGCCTCCTCCGCCTCCGGCCGGAGGGCCGGGGACCTCCCTAGTTTCTGGAGCCCCGCCCCGCAATATACATCCCGGCGGGCAAAAACCGGCGGACAGAAAGACGCCCCGGACCGCAACGGTCCGGGGCGTCCGCGTTCACTTTCTTTTGTCCCGCTTGCCGCATCCGGAGCAGTTGGCGCAGTCGCCGGAGCAGCCGCCGGTCCTGCCCTTCCGGATGGCCTGCAGGGAGAGTCCCACGCAGAAGGCGATCAAAAGAAGCAATATAATGTCGATAATAGTCATTTTGTTGGTCTTTTTCTCCTCGCCGGCTCACAGCAGGCAGCCGATCTGATAGATCAGGCAGCCCACCAGCCAGGCCACGCCGCACTGCATAGCCACCACGCCGACGGTGGCCAGCCGGGAGCCCAGCTCCCGCCGGATGGTGGCCACGGCGGCCACGCAGGGGGTGTACAGCAGGGTGAACACCAGGAAGCTGACGGCGGACAGCGGGGAGAACAGTCCGGCCAGCGCCGGACCCAGATTGGCGGTGCTGGTGTTCAGCAGCACGGACAGGGTGGACACCACCGCCTCCTTGGCGGTGAAGCCGGAGATCAGGGCCGTGACCACCCGCCAGTCGCCGAAGCCCAGAGGGGCGAAGATGGGGGCCAGCCACTGACCCACCAGGGCCAGGAGGCTGCCGGCGCTGTCGGACACCACGTTGAGCCGGGTGTCGAAGGTCTGCAAAAACCAGATGATGATGGTGGCCACAAAGATGATGGTGAAGGCCCGCTCCAGAAAGTCCCGGGCCTTTTCCCACAGCAGCAGGGCCACGCTTTTGGCGGAGGGCAGGCGGTAGTTGGGCAGCTCCATGACAAAGGGCACCGGCTGGCCCCGGAAGGCGGTCCCCTTCAGCACCAGGGCCACCAAAATGCCCAGCAGGATGCCGGTGGCGTACAGGGCGATCATCACCAGGGCCGCGTGCCGGGGGAAGAAGGCGGCGGAGAACACGGCGTAAATGGGGATCTTGGCGGAGCAGCTCATGTAGGGCGTCAGCAGAATGGTCATCTTCCGGTCCCGGTCCGAGGAGACGGTGCGGGTTGCCATGATGGCGGGGACGGAGCAGCCGAAGCCGATGAGCATGGGCACGAAGCTCCGGCCCGACAGGCCGATCTTCCGCAGCAGCCGGTCCATGACAAAGGCCACCCGGGCCATGTAGCCCGTGTCCTCCAGGATGGACAGGAAGAAGAAAAGGGTCGCGATAATGGGCAAAAAGCTCAATACACTGCCCACTCCGGCGAAGATGCCGTCGATGATCAGGCTGTGGACCACGGGGTTGATGCCGTAGGCCGTCAGTCCCGCGTCGGCGAGTTCCGTCACCTTGTCAATGCCCAGGCTCAGCCAGTCGGACAGCGCGGAGCCGATGACGCCGAAGGTCAGCCAGAACACCAGGAACATGACGCCGAAGAACACCGGCAGAGCGGTGTACTTGCCCGTCAGCACCTTGTCCAGCTCCATGCTCCGGTGATGCTCCCGGCTCTCATGGCACTTCACCACGGCGGAGGCCACCACGCCCTCGATGAAGGTGTAGCGCATATCCGCCAGGGCGGCGTTGCGGTCCAGACCGGTCTCCGTCTCCATCTCCAGGATGCAGTGCTCCAGCAGTTCCTTCTCGTTCTGGTCCAGCTCCAGCTGGTCCGCCACGGCCTCGTCCCCCTCCACCAGCTTGGCGGCGCAGAACCGGGAGGGCAGGCCCACCCGGTCGGCGTGGTCCTGAATGAGATGGACGATGGCGTGGATGCAGCGGTGGACCGGGGACTCCGCCGCGCAGAAGTCCGTCACCTTGGGATAGACCCTGCCCCGGGCGGTAGCCACCGCCCGGTCGATGAGCTCCGACACGCCCTCGCCCTTGGCGGCGGTGATGGGCACCACGGGGATGCCCAGCTCGGCGCTGAGCCGCCGCACGTCGATGGTGCCGCCGTTGGCACGGACCTCGTCCATCATGTTCAGGGCCAGCACCATGGGCACCCGCAGCTCCAGCAACTGGAGGGTCAGATACAGATTCCGCTCGATGTTGGTGGCGTCCACGATGTTGATGATGCCGTCGGGCTTTCCGTTGAGGATGAAGTCCCGGGAGACAATCTCCTCCTGGGTGTAGGGCCGCAGGGAGTAGATGCCCGGCAGGTCCACCGCCGAGCAGTTCTTCTGGCCCCGGATCTCGCCCATCTTCTGGTCCACCGTCACGCCGGGGAAGTTGCCCACGTGCTGGTTGGAGCCGGTGAGGGCGTTGAACAGAGTGGTCTTGCCGCAGTTCTGGTTGCCGGCCAAAGCAAAGATCATGCTCTCTTCCCTCCCGCCGTTACCTCGATGTTCCGGGCGTCCTCCACCCGAAGGGTCAGCTCATAGCCCCGGACGCGGATCTCGATGGGGTCCCCCATGGGGGCCACCTTCTGGAGCGTCACCGCGGTGTGGGGGATGAGGCCCATGTCCAGCAGACGGCAGCGCAGCGCGCCCTCACCGCCCACCGCCGTAATGACGGCGGTGTCTCCGATCTTCAACTGATCCAATGTCATGGATGGTCCCTCCCTGAAAGTTAGTTTTTCCTAACACAACATGTTAACACCAACTAACTCCCCCGTCAATAGCGGAAGCCGTAAAATCTGTCCCGGGCCGAGGATTTTGTCGTTTTGACGGAAAACGCCGGTGCGGAGGCGGTGTGCGTTCTCCATTTTTTCACCTCCGCTGCCGCCGGGAGCCGGGGACATCCCCGGCCGGATCCCGTTGTAAAGAACTCGTTCAGGCTTCCCGGGCTTCGTTGACTTCCATTGATTTAACATGCTAGAATTTAGTATCCATTCTATGGAAAATGTCTGTTTTTGCGGAAAAGCTGCCGGCTGGCCCGGCGTGCTTTTCCGGCAGACGCATATTTCAAGTAAAGAGGCCAGTTAACTCCCATGGGTCCCAGCCGCTCTGCGGTGTATGGACTGGCTGAAGCGAGCCTCTCCGGAAGGAGATTTTTTCATGTACACGGAATCCCCGGTCCTGCGTCTCGGCATTGACGTAGGCTCCACCACGGTGAAGCTGGTGGTCCTGGAGGCGGGCACCAACCGGGTGCTCCACTCCCGCTATCAGCGCCACAACGCCCATCAGCTGGACACCGCCCGCGCCCTGCTGGAGGAGGCCCGCGCCGTCTTCCCCACGGAGTCCTTCCGGGTGGGCGTCTGCGGCTCCGGCGGCAAGCCGGCGGCGGAGGCGCTGGGCGCCCGGTACATACAGGAGGTGGTGGCCAACGCCGCCGCCGTGCAGGCGCTGTATCCCCAGGCCCGCACTGCCGTGGAGCTGGGCGGACAGGACGCCAAGGTGGTCTTTTTCCACTACAACGAGGCCCTGGGCCGTCTTATGACCTCCGACATGCGGATGAACGGCAGCTGCGCCGGCGGCACCGGCGCGTTTCTGGACGAGATCGCCGCCCTGCTCCACGTGGAGCCGGACCAGTTCGAGGCCCTGGCGGCACGGGGCACCCATGTCTACGACATCTCCGGACGCTGCGGCGTCTTCGCCAAGACGGACATCCAGCCCCTGCTGATCCAGGGGGCAGACCGGGCGGACATCGCCCTGTCCACCTTCCACGCGGTGGCCAAGCAGACCATCGGCGGACTGTCCCAGGGCCTGGAGCTGACGCCGCCCATCATCTTCGAGGGCGGCCCCCTGACCTTCCACCCCACCCTCATCCGCATTTTCGCGGAGCGGCTGCGGCTCCGGGAGGAGGACATCATCCGCCCGGAGCATCCGGAGACCATCGTGGCCCGGGGCACGGCCATCGCCATCGACCAGCTGTTCCCCCAGGACGGCACGGACGTCATGACGCTGGCGGAGGCGGCGGAGCGTCTGAGCCGGGCCGCCGGACACCGGGAGGGCGCCGTCCGGGGACGGCCCTTCTTCTCCTCCCCGGCGGAGCGGGAGACCTTTGAGCGCCGCCACAGTGCGGAGCTGCTGCGCCCCGCCGGCGTTCCGGACCGTCCGGTGCTGCGGGCCTACATCGGTATCGACTCCGGCAGCACCACCTCCAAATTCGTGGTGATGGACGAGGACGAGCGCATCACCGACACCTATTACGACAACAACAACGGCGAACCTCTGCTGGTGGTCCAGCGGGGCTTGACGGAGCTGGCCCGGAAATACCGGGAGACGGGCGTCCGGCTGGAGATCCTGGGCGTGGGTACCACCGGCTACGGCGAGCAGATGATGGCCCAGGCCGTGCAGGCGGACTACCACACGGTGGAGACGGTGGCCCACGCCGAGGGCTGCCGGAAATTCGTGCCCGACGCCACCTTCCTGCTGGACATCGGCGGCCAGGACATGAAGGCCATCTGGCTGCGGGACGGCATCGTCACCAACATCGTGCTGAACGAGGCCTGTTCCTCCGGCTGCGGCTCCTTCCTGGAGAACTTCGCCTCCTCCCTGGGCATTCCGGTGCGGGAGATCGCCTCCGCTGCCTTCCGCTCCGCCGATCCGGCGGTGCTGGGCAGCCGCTGCACGGTGTTCATGAACAGCACCATCATCAACGAGCAGCGCAACGGCAAGCAGGCCGACGACATCATGGCGGGCCTGTGCCGCTCCATCATTGAGAACGTCTTCACCAAGGTGGTCCGCATCTCCAACGTGTCGGAGCTGGGGGACCGCATCGTGGTCCAGGGCGGCACCTTCCGGAACTTCGCCGTGCTGCGGGCCCTGGAGGAGTATCTGGGCCGGGAGGTGACCCTGGCCCCCTATCCCGGCGAGATGGGTGCCCTGGGCGCGGCCCTGGGTGCCAAGCACCACATTGAGCGCAACGGCTACGCCAACGGCCGCGGTTCGTCCTTCATCGGCTTCGACGCGGTGGAGCATCTGGTGTGGACCCGGGAGACAGGCGTGGCCTGCGGCCTGTGCGCCAACCAGTGCAGCCGGACCATCACCCGGTTCAGCACCGGCGGCAGCTTCGTCACCGGCAACCGCTGCGACCGGGGCGCCATCGTGGCGGACAGCCGGGAGGAGCTGCTGGCCCGGGCCAAGGCGGCCCAGGAGTCCCTGGACGCGGTGCCGGACCTGTTCAAGCGCCGGGAAAAGCTGCTGTTCGCCCACTATCCCTGCCGTCCGGCGGCGCCGGAGAAGCATGAGACCATCGGCCTGCCCCGGGTGCTGGAGTTCTGGGACAGTATGCCCTTCTGGACCACCTTCTTCCAGGCCCTGGGCTTCCGGACCCGGTTCTCCCGGCCCAGCTCCCGGCAGCAGTACGAGAGCGGCCTGCGGTATGTGGCCTCGGACACCATCTGCTTCCCCGCCAAGCTGGTCCACGGCCACATCCGGGACCTGGCGGAGCAGGGCGTGGACCGGATCTTCATGCCCTACATCATGCACATGCCCACGGAGAACAAGGGGGAGAACAGCCCCTACGTGTGTCCGGTGATCATGGGCTATCCCATGGTGGTGCGGAACTTCCAGTCGCCGGAGTCCCACTTCCAGATCCGCTTCGACACGCCGGTGTTCCACTGGTTCAGCGAGCGGGACCGGAAGCGCCAGATTTGTGCGTACGCCGTGAAAAGCTGCGGCGTCACCGCCCGGCAGGCGGAGAACGCCTACGCCCAGGCGGAATCGGCCATTCTCTCCTTCCGCCGCCAACTGCGGGAGGAGGCGGCAGAGATCCTCCGCCGGACGGAGGAACAGGGCAACTTTGCCGTGGTGCTGGCGGGACGGCCCTATCACACGGACCCCTTCGTCAGCCACAGTCTGTCGGAGATGTTCACCCGGAAGGGCATCCCCGTGCTGACGGTGGACAGTCTGCCGGGGCTGGAGGAGACGGACCTGCGCCAGTCCCGGGTGGAGATCACCAACGACTTCCACGCCCGGATGCTGTCCGGCGCGCTGGTGACCGCCGCCATCCCGGCGCTGGAATACGTGCAGATCGTCAGCTTCGGCTGCGGCCACGACGCCATATTGTCCGACGAGCTGACCCGCATTCTGGGCGAGAGCGGCAAGCCGCCGCTGGTGCTGAAGATGGACGAGAGCCGGGCCTCCGGCTCCCTGGGCATCCGGGTCCAGTCCTTCCTGGAGACGGTGCAGCTCCGCCGGAACCGGCAGCAGGACGCCCCGCCGCCGGTCTTCCGCCTGCCGGAGCCGTACCCCGCCAAATACCGGAAGCGGGACAAACAGCTGCGGACGCTGCTGGTGCCCAACATCTCCGCCCCGGTGTCCACGTTGCTGCAAGGACTCATGGAACGGGAGGGCATCCGGGCGGTGACGCTGCCGGTGGGCGGTCCGGAGGAGATCGCCCTGGGCAAGAAATACACCCACAATGACATCTGCTTCCCCTGCCAGATGGTCATCGGCGAGCTGATCGCCGCGTTGCAGAGGGGACAGTATCCCCACGGCGAAGTGGCGGTGGGCATGGCGAAGCTGTCCTGCGACTGCCGCATGGCCAACTACTCCGCCATTCTCCGGAAGGCGCTGGACAGTGCGGGCTACGCCGACGTGCCCATCCTCACCACCGACCCCGGCGACACCAAGGGGATGCACCCCGGCGTGTCCATGCTGGGCGCCCGCACCGCCATTGAGGCGGCGTGGAGCTTTGTGATGCTGGACATTCTGGAGGATCTGTGCCGCCGCATCCGCCCCTACGAGTGCCGCCCCGGCGAGACGGATCAGGTATTCCGCCGGTGCGTGGAGGGCATCGCCGGCGCCTCCAAAGCGGGCCTGGGCCGGACCATCGATGCCTTCCGGAGGGCCATCGACGATTTCCGGCAGATCCCCTACGACCGCTCCGTCCTGAAGCCCCGTGTGCTGGTCACCGGCGAGCTGCTGGTGACGTATCACCCCGGCACCAACTTCCATCTGGAGGAGTATCTGGAGCGCAACGGCATGGAGGCGGTGCTGCCCCGCATCACCTACCAGTTCCGCAAGGACTTCCTGGCGGCCATGTCGGAGATCCGGGACTTCAAGGCGAAGCTGCCCCCCTATTCCTTCGCCCTGAACGGGGCGGTGGCCTGGATCCAGGACACGCTGGAGCGCATCGCTCTGAAGCATCCCCTGTATGAGAAGGCGGTGGACCCCCAGGCCCTGTACGAGGAGGCGTCGTCCATCATCCCCGAGACCCTCACCTGCGGCGAGGGCTGGCTGATGGCGGCAGAGATCGTCCACTACGCCAAGGAGGGGATGCGCTCCTTCATCATCCTCCAGCCCTTCGGCTGCCTGCCCAACCATGTCTGCGGCCGGGGCGTCACCAAGCGCATCAAGGAGATGTTCCCCTCCGTCCAGATCCTGCCCCTAGACCTGGACCCGGACACCAGCTACGCCAACGTGGAGAACCGGCTCCAGATGCTGCTGATGAACAATCTTCAGCCCGGCACGCCCCAAACCGCGCCGCCGGAGCCGGAACCGGCTCCCGTATGAAGCGCCCCGCATACACCAAAGCCCATGAGTCCCCGCGGGGACTCATGGGCTTTCTTCGTTTCGGTTCGGATGCCATGCGAAAACGGTTTAAACCGTTTGATAGCGGGTCGCGCGTTCAGTTTTTATGAGACGCCGGATTGTGCCGCTGCACCATTCGAGCGTGCGCAGCACGCGGGATTCCTGATGAAACTTTTTCATCAGGAATCCGTATCACAGCCGGTCCAGCAGCGCAGGCAGCTGATGAAGATGGGAGATGACGTACCCGGTGCCCTCCGGCAGCGGCCCCGCCGGGTCCTCCCGGAGCAAAATGCCCGTCAGGCCGCCGTTCCGGGCGAACCGCATGTCGCCGCCGGAGTCCCCCACCACGGCGGTCTCCTCCGGTGAGATGCCGCAGGCCTCGCAGAACCGCCGCGCCATCTCCGGCGCGGGCTTCGGCTCCCGGACGCAGTCCGCCGCCAGAATCAGATCGAAATACGTCTCGATGCCCAGGCGCCGCAGGCAGTGCATGGCGGAGCCGTAGTGGTCGGAGGTGGCCACCCCCAGCCGGAGGCCCCGCCGCCGCAGGGCGGGCAGCAGCGTCCGGAGGTCCGCCTTGCCCACCACGTCGCCGTATCGGATGCAGGCCGTCTCCAGATAGGACGCCCCCTCCTCCCGCAGGGCCGGGTCCATGTTCAGACCCTCTGCCGCCAGCACCCCGCCGCAGGCGTCCATCACCTGCCAGTTGGTCCCCACTGCCACGGGAGAGCCGGGCCGCAGCACGCCGCCGTCGAAGCCCGCCGCGGACGCCAGCTGGTCCGCCAGCGCCATATCTCCGGCCCGTCCATAGCGCTCCGCTAGCCAAAGGGCGGTCCGCCGCACCGGCTCCCGCCAGAAGGCGGCCAGGTCCACCAGTGTGTCGTCCTTGTCAAACAGGATCCCTCGTATCATGTCAGCCTCCCTGTCCGGCGGATGTGCAAGCCGGTGCTTTTCCTCCATTTTAGGCGTTCTCCGTCCGGGATGCAACCCCGGGCGGGCCGGTTTTTCTCCGGAGAACGCCGACCGGCAGCCGCGGAAGGCGGCTGCCGGTCGGTGTTACCATTGTCTCTCTTTTTACGCCGGGATCAGCCCTGATAGCCGAGGATCCGGGGAATGGTCAGCGTGATGGCGGGGATGTAGGTGATCAGCAGCAGGCCCACCAGCAGCACCAGCAGGAACGGTATGATCTTCTTTACCAATTCCGCGAACGGGATATTGCCGATGCCGCAGGCGACGAACAGGTTCACGCCGACAGGAGGCGTGATGAAGCCGATGGCCAGGTTGACCACCATGATGATACCGAAGTGGACGATATCGACGCCGAAGGACGCCGCCACGGGGTACAGGATGGGCGCCAGGATGAGGATAGAGGAGTTGGTCTCCAGCAGGCAGCCGCAGCCCAGCAGCAGCAGGTTGATGATCAGCATAATGACGATCTTGTTGTCGGTGAAGCCGATCATGGAAGTGGCCACTGCGTCGGGGATCTGCTCCAGGGTGAGCACGCGGCCCAGGATGGTGCTGGTGCCCACGATGATGTTGACGGTGCCGTGAGTGCAGGCGGCCTCCGCGAACTTCTTGTAGATGTTCTTGGTGTTCAGCTCCTTGTAGGCGAAGATGCCCACAAGGAGGGCGTACACCACGGAGACCACAGCCGCTTCCGTGGGAGTGAACACGCCGCTGTAGATGCCGCCCAGGATGATGACGGGAGAGAGGATGGCCCAGAAAGCGTCCTTGAAGCTGGCGCCCACCTTCTTCCAGCTGAACTGTTCGCCGTTGCCGGTGAAGCCGTTCTTCTTGCAGACGTACACCGCCGTGATGATCAGCAGGGTGCCCAGAACGATGCCGGGCAGGAAGCCGCCCATGAACATGGTGGCGATGGACGCGTTGACGGAGATGCCGTAGGAGACCATGGGGATGCTGGGCGGGATGATGACGCCCAGGCAGCCGGAGGCGGCCACCAGTGCCATGGCGAATTTCTTGTCATAGCCCTTTTCCACCATGGTGGGCACCATGATGGCGCCGACGGCGGCGGTGGTGGCGGGACCGGAACCGGAGATGGCGCCGAAGAACATGCAGGTGATGACCGTGACAATGGCCAGACCGCCGGTCAGGTGGCCCACCAGGGAGTCAAAGAACAGCACCAGCCGCTTGGACAGGCCGCCGCCCTCCATCAGTGCGCCGGACAGGATGAAGAACGGGATGGCCATCAGCGGGAAGGAGTCGCAGGAGGCAAACAGGCCCGAGGCGATATAGCCCATGTTGACGGAGCCTGTGGCCAGCGCGTAGGCAACTACCGACAGGCCGATGGAAAAGCCGATGGGGACCGATGCGAAGACGCATCCCAGGAATACAGCCAGAATGACCAGTCCGCCCATCAATCCTCACCTCCTTCGAGTTTCGCGGAATCGCTCCGGGTACCCCGGTACGCCTTGACGTGGAACACGATGTTCTGCAGGGAGCGGAACGTGCAGAGGAGCATGCCCAGCGCCGGGCCGGCGTAGGCGATGCCCATGTTGAGCTTGGTGGCGGGCGCCTTCTGTACATAGACGAACGCCACATTCTGAACGACCTGCCAGCCGAAAACGGTCATGACGCCGGCGAAAACGATGACGCCCACGTCGCCGATCAGATTGAAGATCAGCTTCCCGGTATCTCCGCAGAGGATCGGCAGGATATCGACTTTCTGATGGGCGCGCTTATGGGTGGCATAGGCGGCGCCGATGTAAACGGCATAAATAAAGAGGTACCGGCCGATCTCTTCTGTCCAGGCCATGGGGATCGTTACAAACGAACTGATGGCGCGGATGATGATCTGGATGAAAATGACCACGGTCATGGCCGCCAGGACCACGACGCAGATCATCTCCTCAAGATGATCGTCTAAAAATTTTAGAATTTTCATATGATATTTCCCCTATACAGAAATGCGGAAATTCAACGCTGTGGTTTCTGTGCTAAATTGTGGATGGCATCCCTCGTGGATGCCATCCACAATCTGAAATCAGAAGAGAACGGGCATGTCTCTGACCTGGATCACGCTATCCGCGAAAGTCTCCGGCCGCTTTCTTCCCAATTCCAGAGGACTTGAGCAGGATCAATAGTTGGCGATATCGGCCATGATGGCGTCCAGATCGTACTGGGGATACTCGCTACGGTACCAGTCATAGACGGAGCTGCAGGCGTCCTTGAAAGCGGCTCTCTGGTCGTCGGTGAGGATGGTGACGTCCATGGTCTTCTTCATCTCTTCCAGGTAGGAGTCCAGCTTGTCGGCGTAGTCCTGGCGCTCCTTCGCCACGGCCTCCTGAGCGGCCTGGACCACGACCTGCTGCAGATCCTCAGGCAGGCTCTGATAGAAGGCCTCGGAAATGAAGATGACGGAGGTGTCCTGGACATGGCCCAGGTCGGTGTAGTAGCCCTGGACCTCGTTGAACTTGGAGTCCATGGACAGGATCAGGCCGTTGTCCTGGCCGTCCACGGCGCCCTGCTGCAGCGCGCTGAACAGCTCGGAGAACTGCATGGAGACGGGAGCGGCGTTCAGGGCCTCAAAGGTCTTGATGTACACGTCGGAGGTCATCACGCGGAGCTTCAGGCCGGCGCAGTCGGCGGGAGAGCTGACGGCGCGCTTGGAGTTGGTCAGGGCGCGGGCGTCGTTGTAGAAGTAGCCCAGCACGCGGACGTTGGTCTCGCTGAGGAACTGCTCCTCAATGGCCTTCACGGTCTCGCCGTTGTCGAAGTAATCGAAGGACTGCTCCTTGCTGGAGAACAGGAAGGGCAGGGCGAAGGGGGTATACAGCTCGGAGAACTGGGTGACGGAGGCAGAGGAGACGTCGCCCATCTGCACGGTGCCGTTGGGCTGCTGCATCTGCTGGAAGCAGTCGCTGAAGGCGCCCAGCTTGTTGTTATTGAAGACGGTCATCTCGATACGGCCGCCGCTGAGTTCCTTCATTCTCTCAGCCATGTACTTGGCGTTGATAGCCTGGGGGTTGGAGTCCGCAACGGTGTTGGCATAGGTGATCTTGTAGACCTTGCCGTCATCCTTCGCCGCGCTGGAAGCGCCGCTGGACGCGCTCTGCTGGGTGCCGGAGCCGCTGCTGCCGCATGCCGTCATGGAAGCGACCATGATGAGGGTGAGTGCCAATGCTGCCAATCTTTTCATAATAAACCTCCCAAAAAAATATCGTTCTTTCGCCTTCTATATCATCAAATCAGACCGTGCTTCCTGGCCTGATCAGATTTCCTGACTGACGCCCTCGAAGACGGCGCTTCCGTCCGGGAGCAGTGCGCCGCCGCAGCCGTCCACCCGTCCGGTGCCCGCCGCATAGTAATCGCCGTCCACCTTCATGACGCTGTTGAGCATGGTGCTCATAGCCTGGTCCACATCGTCCCGGATCACATGATGGCCCCGGGCCTCCAGCAGCCGCAGCGTGTCCTCGGAGACGCCGTACTCCACCTCCAGGCCCTGGGCGTTGGTGATGACGTGGATGTAGGGGAGATTCACCAGGCGCTCCGGTGTCATGCCGTAGTCCACCGCGTTGACGATGCCCTGGAGGGTACCGGTGATGATGCGGGGTCCTCCCGCCGCGCCGATGGCCAGGAAGGGCTTCCCGTCCCGCAGCACCATGCAGGGGGACATGCTGGACAGGGGGGTCTTGCCGCCCTGGATGGCGTTGGCGCTGCCGTAGGTCAGGCCCTGGCTGGTGAGGGCGCCCACCGCCGCGGAGAAATCCGACATGGCGTTGTTGAGAACGAAGCCGCAGCCGTCCACCACGATGCCGCTGCCGAACCAGTCCCGGACGGTCTGGGTCTGGGAGACGGCGTTGCCGAACCGGTCCATGACCGCGAAGTGGGACGTGTTGCCGGGATAGTCCTTTGCCTCGATGTTCTCCGCCGCCGCGTACTCCCCGGCCCGGTTGCCGATGAGGGCGAACCGCTCCGCCGCGAATTCCTTGGAGGTCAGCCGGTCCAGATCGATGTCCACGAAGTCGGGGTCGCCCAGCGCCACGCTGCGGTCCGAGAAGCCCAGCTTCATGGCCTCGGCCAGGGCGTGGATGCTGTCGGCGGTGTTGTGGCCCATGGCCTTCAGGTCGCTGTGCTCCAGGATGTTCAGCATCTCCACCACGGCGCAGCCGCCGCTGGGCGGTGCGAAGGCCACCACCTCGCAGTCCCGGTAGGTGCCCCGCACCGGCTGGCGGAACTTGGGCTGATAGTCCGCCAGATCGGACAGGGTGTAGCAGCCGCCCCGCTCATTGATGAGGTCCACCATCCGCTCCGCCACGGGACCCCGGTAGAAGGCGCCGGTGCCGTTGGCGGCGATCTCCTTCAGAAGTGCCGCCATCTCCGGATTCTTCTGGATCTCGCCGAATCGGTAGAAGCCGCCGTCCTCCTTGAGGTACAGTGCCCGCATGGCCCCGGACAGCCGCAGCTTCCGCTTCACGGAGTCGTCGTCCATGGTGAGGGCGCCGGTGTAGCTGGTGCCGAAGCCCTCCTCCGCCAGGCGGATGGCGGGCTGGATCACTTTGCTCAACGGCATGGTGCCGTATTTCTCCAGCAGAATCTCCAGAGTCTTCAGCAGTCCGGGGATGGCCACGGACTGGCCTCCCAGGTCCTTCCACTCATCCTGCACCACGCCGTCCTTGATGAACAGGTCCGCCGTGGCGTTTTTCGGGGCCGTTCCCCGGCCGTCCACCGCGCTGAACTCGCCGTCCTTCGCGCTGTAGATCAGGCTGAAGCAGCCGCCGCCGATGCCGGAGTGGTGGGGCTCCACCACGGACAGCGCCAGCGAGACGGCCGCCGCCGCGTCAAAGGCGTTGCCGCCCTGCTTCAGGATCTCCAGTCCGGCCCGCGTCGCGTAGACGCTGTTGCTGCTGACCGCGCCGTAAGGCCCATGGGCGACCGGACGGCCCCAGTGGGACGGCCACATATAGAGTTGCTTCTGCTCTGCCATCAGGTGTACCTCCTGTGTTGATCGTGTTGTGTGGATAAAACGGTGGTAGCCCGCGAACACGGCTGAAAAAAGGCGCCGCGGTCAACTCTGACCACAGCGCCTTTGCTATGGTCACATAGTCTACGCCGGTTTTTTCTGCCTGTCAAGCAGGTGCCGGAATTTTGGATGTTTATACGAAAATGCCTCTGGAGATCCCGGTTTTATCATTCGCGCCGTGGAAAAACTTTTGCCGCGTATGCATGTCGCATATAATATGTGATATGTAATATATTTCTTAAGGGAAACGAAAAGCAATCCGCCCGGTATGCGGATCGGCTCTTCGCATTATTCTGTCCAGTATTTTCCCAGCGTACGCTTATAGGCGTCGTGGAGATGCTTCTTCGCCGCGTGACGCGCCTTCTGGGCGTCGTGTTCCCGGATGGCGTCATAAAGGGTGCGGTGTTCCGCCAGGATGGCGTTGGCGCTGCTGTTGCTCTGGTAGACCGTCAGCACCTCGAACCGGAGGTAGTGATTCAGCACATCATCGATGGTACGGTAGAGCAGATCGTTGTGGGCCGCCTTGGCCACCGCCCGGTGGAACTGATGGTCCATCCGGTAGCACTGGATGATATCCTGGGAGTCCAGCGTGCGGCGGCTGTCCTCCAGACATTCGGCGATGTAGTCCAGATCCGCCTTGGTGGCCCGCTTGGCCGCCAGCTCCGCCGCGGCCATCTCCTGATAGATGCGCATCTCCAGAATATCGTGGATGGCGTCCTTGTCCAGGGAGACGATCTGGATGCCCTTTCCTCTGCAAAAACGGACGTAGCCCTCCTTCTGCAGCTCCAGCAGCGCCTCCCGCACGGGGGTGCGGCTGATGCCCAGCTCCTGGCACAGGGTCTCCTGGGAATAGATGGCGTCCGGCTGAAATTTCTGATAGAGGATGGCCTCTTTGATGAACTGGTACGCCTGATCCTTATAAGTGAGCGTTTTTATCTGCCCATATCCGGAGAAAAATCCGGCTGCGCAGCTCTTTTCAGGCATAGCACAATTCCTTTCCAATACATACACGCGTGAGATATGTAATATATCACTTTACTTTGGGTTGAGTATATCAGAAATGTTCCGGTCTTTCAAGGGCGGCTTTCCGAAAAACTCGCACAGAATTCCATCCGCAATTATAGTGAAATCTCCAAATTCAAAAGACGCCCGCGGCGCATAGAGCTGCAAAGCGTGACTTATACAACATTACAAGCAGCGCAGCGCCAACTGCACCGGCATGGTTGCCTGGGTCATTTTCGATGAGGCGCACTACTTCTACTCCGACGCCTGCTTCAATAGCCATCTCGATCAGCTTCTTTGGAAGCTCTCCGACTTGTTCAGCCGCGCGCATCGTCTGTATCTGACTGCCACTCCCGGCGCGGTCCTCCCGGACATCTGTGCCGCTGAACAGTCCAATTTAAAAACCTGCGGGCAGTGCCGCTTTTGCCATCGTGATAGAGCCGGGAAGCTCCTCATGTATCAATTTCCCAATCACTCTGGCTCCGTCAAGCTCGCATATTTCCGCCAGATCGACGAAATTGCGGATCTCATGGCCTCCCGCCCTGGAGAGAAATTTCTGATTTTTACATCCCGCAGAGAGACCGGAGACATCTCGGATACGCGCTCTTATAAGAAGGCGCTCGCATCCCGCTCCATCACGTTTGAATATCTGGACCGTTTTTCCAAGGGAGGCGCTGTGTGGAACGAAGTCTGCGCAAATTCCAGGTTTTCCTCTCAGGTTTTGGTCTGCACCTTTGTGCTGGATTGCAGTGTCAGTCTCCATGATCCGAAGCTTCGCCACATCGTTGTGGAAACAGCTGACAAGACGGAGTTTCTTCAGATGCCGAAAGAACACATCGCCCGCTGATACAACAACAGCTGCCCCGCAGGAATTCTGCGGAGCAGCTATAATCATAAACAAAAGGAGTCATTATGGCGAGTAGAAGCCACGGTGCAGAGCGGCGCCGCCATGGATGGGCGGAAAAACACGCTGAAAGCGTTTGCAGACCGGTGGCTCAAAGAATATGCGGATTCGAACTTGCAGCCCGGGACCGTCAGAAAGTACCAGGAAGAACTGGACATTGATCTGGAAAGCAAAGTGATTCACATTCGGCGCTCTGTCACTCATCCCACCCGTAGCAAACCGGAAGTGAAAGACACAAAGACACCGGCAAGCGTCAGAGATATTGCGCTTTCATCCATCGCCGCAGAATTTCTCGTACCTGGTAAACCAAATGATTTCGTTATTGGCGGGGAAAATCCCTTGTCCTATACGATGTTGCGTCATATGCGTCAGCGCATTCAAAAAGACATTGGTTTTCATGGTGATATCACACCGGCACGTTTTAGGCCCACGGTGTTAAGGAACCTCTGAATAATAGCCTTTGTCCTGTTCCTACTCAATGTATTAGCCGCTATTTGCACTTGGTTAAGGTAATTTAAGCAAAAAATAGCCATTATTTCTCTGCTTTTCTGCTCCTTTTTCTGAAAAAGGGCAGACTGCCCCTGTATCAGGTTGCGGAGAGTTTTCGCCCAGCCATGGCAAGTGCATACAAATTGGCACAAGCGAACTGGAGTGGTACCCTTTAAGTGCAGTCGCAAATTCCCCAAAAATCTGTTAAAGTGAAAAACAAGGATGGAGGGGATCACAATGGGAAAGTACAGCAAGGAATTCAAGGAAGAGGCGCTCAAGCTGTCTGATGAGATTGGGGTGAAGAACGCTGCCAACCAGCTCGGCATCGCATA